>NZ_JBFBIK010000053.1:0-47616 GCF_040685555.1 Sphaerisporangium sp. NPDC088356 | reverse complement strand
AGGGCGTGGGCCGCCGCCAACGACGTTGAGTTGGTGTTCCTGCCGACCTACGGCTCCTGGTTGAACTGGATCGAATCGGAGTTCGCCGCGCTGCGCTACTACGCCCTCAACGGAACCGACCACCGCACCCACGACGAGCAAAACGCGGCAATCGGCGCCTACGTACGCTGGCGCAACGCCCGAGCTCAGCCCAAGACCAACTTCGCCGCCAGCTCACCCATTCGAAGCTGGACCAGTTACCCGACCAAGGTTGCGTGACGGGCCACTAGCGGGTCGGTCGTCCGGCGACGGGCGTGGCCTGCTCGGCTGGGCGGGCGTCGGGGATGTGCGGCGCGGGCGAGATCGACGGGCCGTTGTCCGTGGCAGGCGCCGTGTCGGGCGGTACGATCGCGGCATCATCCGACCGGCCGTCCTTCTCAACGGGTGTCGCTCTTTCCAGGAACCTGAGCAGCTCCACGGGGAAGGGCAGCACGAGCGTCGAGTTCTTCTCGGCGGCGACTTCGACCACGGTCTGGAGCAGGCGCAATTGCAGCGCGGCCGGGTGCCGTGCCATCGTTTCGGCGGCCTGGCTCAGCTTGGCCGAGGCCTGCAGTTCGCCGTCGGCGGTGATGACGCGGGCCCGCCGCTCGCGCTCGGCTTCGGCCTGGCGGGCGATCGACCGTTTCATCGACTCGGGCAGCGCCACATCCTTGATCTCCACGCGGTCGATGTGCACGCCCCAGCCCAGCGCCGGACTGTCGATCATCAGTTCCAGGCCCTGGTTGAGTTGCTCCCGGTTGGACAGCAGATCGTCCAGCTCGCTCTTGCCGATGATCGACCGCAGCGAGGTCTGCGCGACCTGGCCGATGGCGGACACGTAGTCCTGCACGTCAACGGCCACCCGCATCGGGTCGACGACATTGAAATAGACGACGGCGTCCACGCGGACGGTCACGTTGTCGCGGGTGATGCCGTCCTGGCCGGGTACCGGCATCGTGATGATCTGCAGGTTGACCTTCTGCAGACGGTCGGCGATCGGCATGAGCAGCGCGAGCCCGGGTCCGCGGATCATGGACTGCACACGCCCGAACCGGAAGACGATGCCCCGTTCGAACTGCCGGACGATGCGCACGCTCGTCGCCAGCCACGCCGTGCCAAGGATCAAGGCCACGAAGATCGCATTAAAGATGGTCATCTTGCACCCCCTGGGTGCCCGTCGGCGCAGGTGAAGCATGAGGCCGACTCCTCATAAGTATCCTAATCCGTCACGGCCCCACCCACGGCCGATTGTCACCACCGTGCGGTACGCCACCTGGAAGGCTTCGGGAGTCGGTCCATCCGGTCTGCCAGGCGGTGCGGTGGGGGTCGCACGCGTGGAAGATCCGATGACCTGAAGCGCCGGACGCGGTCTTGCAACGTCTCTCGATATGTTGGGTGCAGTCGGAGGGATCGGGAGGACGTAGTGGATCTGATGGAGCTGGCCGGCGATCTCAAAGGCGAGCCGGTGGAGTTCGCGATGTCGCCACGGTTCGCCCAGGCCCTCGAAAAGGCGATCTCGGCGGCTTTTCCCAGCGGAGTGGTCGACGACGAGGGGCTGCTGTCTGCCACGATCGAAGCGTTCATCTACAACGAACGTCTGGAGTTCGGGCAAACCGTGCTGGAGATCTTCGCCGAGCGGTTCACCGGCGAGGCCCAGGCACTACTGCTGTCCTGGTCGGACTACGTGCAGGGAGTCTTCGAGAGCAAGGAGCCCTACGGAGACGACGGCGTCATCGCCGTCAACCACATCGACGAGCTGACCTACCGGATCCGCTCCAACATGGGCGCCGAAGGGATCAAGCACCTCGTCCCGGGCGCGGTGATGATTGGAAATGTCGTCCCGGTCGGCGATGACTGGATGATCAGCGGTGCCTCGATGGGCTTCCCTCCGGAAGACGCCAAGGACGCGTTGGCGGGCGTGCGGCAACTTCAGATGAGCCATCCCAAGATGGTCTTTCGGAACCCGGCGAAGCTCGCCCGGGCCCGCGAAATCCAGGCGCAGCAGCGTGAGTCGTTCATCGACCTCTATGGAAGCGATCTGATCGTCCTGCCGGGAAGCGAGGTGGACGAGAAGATGATCGCGTTCTACCGGCACGACTACGAGCGCGCGGGCAGCAAGGCCGGACCATGGACCGAGCCCGACCTGCCGCCTCTCGGCTTCGACTCGCACGAGATGGTGGGGATCATCTTCGACGCGGAGGACGGCCTGGGTTTCTACCGAGGGCTCGACGTGGCGCAGGAGGTCTTCGCCAACCCGGAGCTGATCATCCGCCAGCGGTACCGGGACGTGGTGACCGGCTACCTGCGAGGCGACGACGTCACGCCTGTGCCGCTGAGACGACTCGCCGCCCAAGACCTCGACAAGACCGACCGGCTCTTCCGCAAGCTGCTCAAGAAGCCGAGTTTCTCCTGGGAGCGAGACGGCGAGGCCCTGCTGCGCAAACACAAGCCCGGCTGGTTCGCATCTCCGCCACTGCCCAGGGTCATACCGGTCTAAGTGATGCTCGCGCTCCGGCAACTCCAGGAGCGCTACATCCTTCTCGCGCTGCGCATGGCGGGCTCCTGAGGAGTCCGCCGGCCTACGAGCTACGAGCGGGGGCGCGGAAGACCTGGCGGCTGTGCCAGTCGATGTTGGCGGCGTCGACGGGTTCGAGGCCGGGTTGCGGGTGGCGTACGGGGCGCTCGGCCAGGGTGAGGACCATTTCCTTGGCCGCCGCCGATCGGCTGACGAACTTCGCGGAGACGGCGATCGTACGGTCGGGGGTCATGCCCAGGACGCCCTTGTCGAACAGCTTGTGGTGGATCGCGCACAGGCACAGTCCGTTGGTGACATCGTCCGGTCCTTCGAAGGCCCACCAGCGGACATGGGCGGCGTCGAGGCCTACCGAGGTCCCGTCCAGCCAGCCGTCGTACGCGCAGAAAGCACAGCAGTACTCATAGGCCATGAGGACGTTCTGCCGGAATGCGGTATCTCTCCGGACCATCGCACGTGCCGGGACCCTCATCGGATCGGCTGCCCCGTGGGTCTCCAGGTCGAGGCCGGTGAGCTGGCAGATGTCGGCATGCAAGGAAGGTTCGAAGTTCGCCTCGAGCAGGTACCGCGCGAGCCGGACCACCAGGTGGGAGTCGTCGCACAGAGCTCGAAGGAGGTCGGGGTGGAGCCGGCCGGATGCCCGGGCGGCACGCAGGCGGCCGAGCTCTGAGCCTGGGCTGCCCGGCCCGTTCACGGTGTCGACGAGCCAGATGCCGTCGCTGGTCAGATGGTGGAACGGGTAGCCGGGGCTGGTGTCCCGTGGCGGTCCGAACTCCTTGAGCAGGCGCTTGAGCTCGGCTTCCGCGGAGCTGAACGGGATAGGGCCGCCGCCGTCGCGCTGGAACCGGCCGAGGGCATAGAGCAGCAGGAGCGGCTTGTGCGGCGCCCGTTCCCCATTGCGCGTCCAGCGCCGGATGTCGGCGACCCGCTCGACCCAGTCCATGGCCCGTCAGCTTACGGTGACCTTCACAGGTCCGGGATCGAAGCATACGAATCCGTGCCGCGCCGGCGTATCCGGCGCGCCGTGTCCGTGGCCATGTAAAAGTGGGCCAGACCCACACCCACTTGGCCGTTGACACGCCGTCAGCCCTTCGCGCCCGGCGACCACGCACCGGAAGTGACACCGACCCGCACGAAGCTAGCAATCGGAGGAGTCTTGGACACGTTCCACCACCTTCGGAGGGCCGAGGGAGAGGTTCTGCCCGTTGCCGAATACCAGGAGGAGTTCGACAAGGTCTACGCCGCCTCCCGCGACACCGTCTGGAAGCTCGAACGAGCGCAGGAGTTCTACGAACCGGACCTCGAGAGCTGGCAAGCCATGATGGCCGACGACTGGGAGCGCTCCATGGCCTTGCTGGAAGAGTGGCGCGCGCCGCTGGAGGATCAGTACGCCACCCATGCCGAGTTCCGCCGGCTGCGTATCGTCGAGACCCCGATCACGCCCTACCTGCAGTGGGAGATCAACGCACTGGCGATACGGGTGACGACGGGAGAGCGGGTCAGAGTCCTTCCCTCGGACGCGGTACGCCACTTGGAGCGGCTCAGCCCGTTGCCGGAGCTTGTGATCTTCTCTCGCACGCTCTGCTATGAGGTGCTCTACGACACGGTCGGCGCGCATACCGGAGCGCGCAGGGTGAGCGATCCCCAGGCGATCGGCCCGTGCCTGGACATGCTCATCCACCTCTACGACCAGGCTGAGAACCTTACCGACTACCACCAACGGGAGATCGCACCGCTGCCGCCGCCGAAGATCAGCCCGGAGGCGCGGGCCGCGATGCCCGACCACTCGGCCTTCACCGAGTCGTCCTGAGTTGATCGAGCAGCCGCTTGACCATCTCAATTCTCGGAGCGACCGCGCCGGGGCGGTTGCGTCCACGGAGATGGCGTATGAGTTTCCGCTGGTAGTCAGCGTGGCGTCGTGAAATGTCGTGAAATGACGACGGCCATCGCATGAGGCTTCAATGTTTTCAAGCGGCTCCAGCGGTAGTGGTGGGTCGTTTCGTTCTGCAAGCGCTCCAGGCCTGATCGGCTCGCGTCGGCCGCCTGGCGGAAGACCTGCGCCCTCTCGCGCAGGCGGCTTGCGACCGTACCGGTGGCCTGGGTCATCGTGCCCAACTCGGCGCGTGCGCGGTCGTGATGCGGGCCGTTCCATGGCGCCCTTCCTGCGACTCATACGGCCTGCCTGACTTGTGCACTCGATTCACATGTGTTCTACTGGTTGGCGTTGGCAGACCTACGCGTCACCTACTCGATGGGGTGGATCTCTCGATTTCGCCGCTCAAGTCACCTGACCGGTGAACCGCAGCACCGAACTACTGATCGACATCACGCGGATGGCGTCCGTCACATCGTCCTTGAGCGTCTCGCGCGGACGGATCCCGTCCCCCATCCCTCCAACTATCGCTCTCCCTTTGCCAGGAGCTTCGTCATGCGTGGAAACCAGCCCCAGTACGGCTACGCGCAGCCGTACCCGCAGACCGTGATCGTGCAGAAGAAGGGCGGTGGCTGCCTGCGCGCCTTTCTCATCGGCGCCGCGGTGATGGCCGGCCTCATCCTCCTCGGCTCGCTCCTCAGCGGAGGCGGAAGTGGCGGCGGTTCGTCCGAGGACACGGATGGCGGCACCACTGCCGCCGCCGCGCCCACGAAAAGGCATGCCAAGCCCAAGCAGGCCGGGGTCGGTGACGTCGTGAAGGACGGGAAGTTCGCCTTCAAGGTCACCAAGGTGGAGAAGGGGCTCGCGCAGATCGGCGAGGGATTCACGGTGTCCAGGGCACAGGGCCAGTACGTCCTGATCCACCTCACCGTGAAGAACATCGGCGACGAGGCTCAGCTCTTCAGCGACTCGTCACAGAAGCTCATCGACTCCAAGGGCCGTCAGTACGACGCCGACTCCGGAGCCGCCGCCCTCGGGCTGAAGGATTCCAACGCCTTCCTCAACAACATCAACCCCGGCAACTCGGTGCGAGGCATCCTGCTCTTCGACGTGCCGAAGGGCTTCACGCTCAAGGCCGTCGAGCTGCACGACTCCATGTTCTCCGGCGGCGTCACCGTCGCCCTGTCCTGAGTTCCACCCGGCCGTCATGCCGCCGTACGCCGTAGCCCGGTCACGGCATGGCCATAGCCCCGCCGTAGCCGTGCACGGCCATCGCGCCGCCGATCCCCCACCCGCGGCCATGGCCCAGCCGTTCCCCGCTCACGGAGTCGCCGCCACAGGACACCTTCCCGAGCGCCCCGCGACCCCATGACCTACTCGTCGAAAAGGACGTACGACATGCACGTCACCGCACACCTGGACCTAGACGTGGTCCCGCTCGACCAGGAGGACGAGGTCACCGTCCTCGTCCAGGTCACCGCCCCGAAGCCGAAGCCTTCCGCGATCCGGCAGCCCGCCACCCTTCAGATCGTCCTCGACCGCAGCGGATCCATGGCCGAAGGCCGCCTCGAAGGTGCTCAACGAGCACTGCTCGCCCTGGTGGACCGGCTTGACGCGGCCGACAACTTCGGCCTGGTCAGCTTCGACGACACCGCCCAGGTGAACGTGCCCGCCGGGCCGCTGACCGACAAGCACGCCGCCAAGCACGCGATCGCCGCACTCCGCCCCGGTAACTCCACCGACCTGTCCAGCGGACTGCTGCGGGGCATCCACGAGGCGCATCGGGCGGCGAGCGACCGCGGCGCGACCCTCCTGCTGATCTCGGACGGGCACGCCAACGTGGGTGTCACCGACCCGGCGAGGCTGGGCCGGATAGCCATGGCGGCCCATCGCCAGGGCGTCTCGACCACCACTCTCGGATACGGCCTCGACTACGACGAGGAGCTCATGGCGGCCATCGCCGACGGTGGGACCGGCAGTGCCCTGCACGCCAAGGACCCCGACACCGCGGGGCAGCTCATCGCCGGCGAGGTCGACGGCCTGCTCGCCAAGGTCACCCAGGCCGCCTCGCTGACGATCACCCCTCGTCCCCCCGTCACCTCCGTCCTGCTGTACGGCGGACTGCCGTCGGCCCGGCTGCCCAGTGGCGCGGTCATGGGCGAGCTGGGCGACCTCTACGCGGGCGAGACCCGCAAGACCCTCCTGCGGCTGCTCGTGCCCGGCATCTCACAGCTCGGCATGCGCACCATCGCGGAACTCGTCTTCACCTACGTGGAGGCGGAAACGCTGACCACCTACACCGTCACCGTCCCGGTCACGGTCAACGTCGTCCCGGGCGACGAGGCGGCCGGCCGTGTTCCCGACCTGACCGTACGGGCGGAGCGCCTGTTCCAGGAGGCGCAGGACGCCAAACGCCAGGCCTCCGAGGCCTTGCTGAAGGGCGACGTCGCCGGCGCCGAAGAAGTACTCAAGGCCGCCGGCGACGAGTTGGAGAAGGGCCTCACCTGGGCCCCCAACGGCGAGGAACTGGCCGCCGAGGTGCGGGAACTGCGCGAGTACGCCCGCGACTCGTACCTGGATCGCAAGCGCGTCTCCAAGGAAGCCCTCGCGAGTTGGCACCGCGGAACCCGAAAGCGCGGCCGCCCCTCCCCCGAGCCCGGAAGTTTCCCCGACGCCCCCTCCAGCGATCCGTCCGACCAGGGCTGAGTTCGCAAACCGCTACACCTCGTTCAAGGAGAAACCGACATGTTCCGCCGTTCACTCGCCATGCTGACCCTTGCCGCCGTCGCGTTCACCACCGGCGGTGTCAGCGCGACCTCCGCGTACGCCGACACGAAGTACAGGGGTGAGGGCGACCAGGTGCTGCGCATCCGCGCCACCAAGAAGCCCGGCATCATCCGCTTCACCCACGACGGCGAGTCCAACTTCATCGTGTACACGGTCAACCCGCGCGGGAAGAAGGACGACCTGCTGGTCAACGAGATCGGACCCTACGACGGCGCGGTTCTCTACAACGCCTACTCCAGCAAGGGGACCATAGGCCTTGCGATCAAGGCGGACGGTGCCTGGACCGCCACCTTCAAGCCCGTCTCCGGCGCCCGCTGCTGGTGTTCGGCGACGCTGCGGGGCACCGGTGACCAGGTCCTCAAGCTCACCCCCACCAGGGGACTCCGCACCATGCGCGCGACCCACGACGGCGACTCCAACTTCATCGTGTACGGCTACCCGCGCATCGGCTTCTACCCCGATCTGCTCATCAACGAGATCGGTTCCTACAAGGGCAAAGTGCTGCTGCCCACCGGAACCCGCCTGGTCACGGTGAAGGCCGACGGCTCCTGGACCCTGGTCCGACGCTGATCCCTGTGGAACGAACTCGACCGTAGGGGCATCTCGCCTGGCGAGGTGCAGGATGGCGAGGAGAGCACAGCGCGTCCAGCCTCTAAGTTGAACGGAGTCAAGCCCTATGCGAATCGTCGGAGCTGAGGCGAACCGCATCTACAACGAGTTGTACCGCGAGTGGGCGCTCACCTATCAGGTCGATCCTGCCGAGGATCCGGAGTTCCTGCGCCTATATCGCGAACGGATCGGTCAGGACCCCGAAACGGGACGCTACCTTGACTCGGACTACGACCTAGGCAAGCGGTTGATCTCGTCTTCTGGCGATTTCCCCGTTTCACCGCCCGGGACACCGCGCCCGACGCGCAGGGAGCTTCCCGACATCTCAGAAGAACCCGACGCCTGACCCACTGCGTCGGACCAGACGGCAGCGGAGCGCATTGGCTGGGTTGATGACGAGGACGGAGGGCGATGGCACCCGGCACACGCTTCTTCGGGTCTTCCGGCAACGCACCCAGATCGATCGCGGCTCACGGTCGCCTAGTAGGGCGTGAATCTGATACACGTGTTCTGGGCGGGTAATCGACTCTCGTAACTCTCCTCGTATAAGTTGGCATCCGCCTGACATGGCAAGACGTTGACACGAGAAGAGACAAGGGGTGTGCGATGGCCGGAGACGAGGCGACCGTCACGTCGGCCGATATCGCGCGGATGGCGGGCGTCGGGCGCGCGGCTGTGAGCAACTGGCGGCGCCGGCACGAGGATTTTCCCGAGCCGGTCGGCGGCACGGCGACCAGCCCCACCTTCTCCCTCAAGGATGTCGAGGCGTGGCTGCTCGGCCAGGGCAAGGTCGAGGAGCTGCCCTTGCAGGAGCGGGTCTGGCAGCAGATCAGGGCCGCCGCCGACGAGATCCGGCTCGGCGAGGTGGTGGCCGAGGCCACCGAGCTGCTGCGCGGTCAGGGGAAGCCCCGGCTGGTCCCTCGGCCCGGGTGGAAGCTCATCAAGGAGTACGCCGAGGAGCGGGGCACCGCCGAGGCGGCCCGATTCCTGCTGGACCGCTACGCCGAGGTCCACTCCCGCCGCCTGGTCGAGACGCCCGTCGAAGTGGCGGATTTCATGGTGAAGCTCGCCGGCCCCGGCATCCAGACCGTCATGGACCCCGCCTGTGGGCTGGGCGTCCTGCTGACCGCGATGAGCGGCGTGGATCGCGCGTACGGGCAGGAGTACGAGGACTCTCTCGCCCGGCTGTCGCAGACGCGTCTTTCGCTGGACGGAGTTCAGGGCGACGTGCGGACCGGCGATTCCCTCCGCCAGGACGCCTGGCCGGGCGTGACCGTGGACGCCGTGCTATGCCATCCCCCCTTCAACGAGCGCAACTGGGGATACGACGAGCTGACGAGCGACCCGCGCTGGGAGTACGGCCTGCCGCCCAAGTCGGAGTCGGAGCTCGCCTGGGTGCAGCACGCGCTCGCCCACCTGAACCCGGGCGGTGTCGCGGTCCTGCTGATGCCGGCCATCGCCGCCAACCGCCGATCCGGGCGGCGGATCCGCAGCAACCTGCTGCGCCGGGGCATCATCCAGGCCGTGATCGGCCTCCCGCCGAAGATGGCGTCCGGCACCGGGCTTCCCGTGCACGTCTGGGTGCTGCGCAAGCCCACGGGCGACAGCCGTACACCGTCGCGGGTGCTGATGGCCGAGGCCGAACCCGCCGGCTTCGACGCGATCGCCGAGCGGTGGCGCGCCTTCCAGGAGGACCCCGGCCGCGAGGTGGACCTACCAGGCGAGACCCGCACGGTCCCGATCATCGACCTGATCGACGAGGACATCGACGTGACCCCGGCACGGCACGTGGGCGTGGCGGACGAGGCGGGAGGCGACTATCCCTCCCTCCGCGAACAGTTCGTCCGCCGCCTCGAACGTCTCGCGACGCTGGTGCCCGACGCGCTGCCCGGCAAGACCAGGGAGATGCCGATGGTCCCCCTCTCTGAGCTGGAACGGACCGGGGCGCTCACCATCCACCAGTCCGGCAGGTACGACGTCGAGGGCTCGGGTGAGCTCGTACTCGACGCCGGCCACCTGTTCAGGGGAGGGCCTGTCGAGATGCGCGCGCGGCCCGAGAACAGGATCGCGATCCAGCCGGGTGACGTGGTCGTCGCGACGCGCGATCGGGAGATCGCGGCCGAGGTCGTGGAGGACACCGGCCTCCTGCTCGGCCCCCGTCTCACCCTGCTCAGGCCCGATGCCGAGCGCCTCGATCCCTACTTCCTCGCGGGGTTCGTCCGGACCTTGTCGCTGTCGATGGGCGGCACCCAGTCGGGCCTGACCCGCTTCGATCCACGCCGCGCCCAGGTGCCCCGCCTTCCCTTGGACGGGCAGCGCCGGTACGGCGAGGCGTTCAGGAACCTCTTCGCCTTCGAGGCAGAGCTACGCGAGGTGCATGGTTCCGGCCTGACGGTGGCGGCGTCCGTCGCCATGGGTCTCGCCGGCGGCGCGCTGAACCCCCTGCCACCGGCATGATCCCAGCCTTGGTCGTCCAGGGGGCACGTACGAGCTGACGCGTCGGCCGGTGCCCGGCGAGCAAGGTCGGGCACCGGCGAGCGAACCTCGTCAGGCGGCGTCGAGGCGGCTCAGTTCTTCGGGGGAGAGCTTCAGGTCCACCGCGCCGACAGAGTCGCGGATCGTCTCGGGGCGTGAGGAGCCCGGGATGGGGATCAGCACCGGGGACTTGGCGAGCATCCACGCCAGGCACACCTGGTGCGCGCTGACTCCATGTGACTTGGCGACGTCCGCGAAGGCGTCGAAGCGCGAGCCCAGCTCGCCCGAGCGGACGATGCCGCCGAACGGGCTCCAGGGCAGGAACGTGATGCCCAGCTCAGTGCAGAGCTCCAGCTCGGGCTCGCTGGAGCGGAAAGCCGGCGAGAACTCGTTCTGCACGCTCACCAGCCGCCCGCCGAGGATCTCGTTCGCCTGACGGATCTGGCCGGGGTCGGCGTTCGAGATGCCCGCGAAGCGGATCTTGCCGGCGTCCAGCAGGTCGCGGATCGCCCCGACCGACTCCGCGTACGGCACCTTCGGGTCCGGACGGTGGAACTGGTAGAGCCCGATGACGTCGACGCCGAGCCGCTTGAGCGAGGCGTCGCACGCCTTCTTGAGGTAGTCGGGCGAGCCGTTCAGCGTCCACGAGCCGTCGCCGGGGCGCAGGTGGCCGCCCTTCGTCGCGATGAGCACGTCGGAGGTGTCGCCACCGTAACCGGCCACGGCGCGCGCGATCAGGGTCTCGTTGTGGCCGACCTCGTCCGCGTGCAGGTGGTAGGCGTCCGCGGTGTCGAACAGCGTCACGCCCGCGTCGAGCGCGGCGTGGATCGTCGCAACCGAACGCTGCTCGTCGGGGCGCCCCTCGATCGACATCGGCATCCCGCCGAGACCGATCGCACTGACCTGGACATCGCCGATGCGGCGAGTCTGCATGGGAGTTCCTCCTCGGAGATGAGTTCGTACCTGTCCAGTCTTCCCTGCCCGCCATTAAGCTGTCCAACAGCAGATAGTGATTTTATTCAGCAGCCCTGGTGATGAATCATGGAACTCCGGCAACTCGAATACTTCATCGCCGTCGCGGAGGAGTGCCACTTCACGAGGGCGGCCAAGCGTTTACGCGTCGCCCAGTCGGGGCTGTCGGCCTCGATCCGGTCCCTTGAGCGTGAGCTGGGCGCCCCGCTGTTCCTGCGCAGCACCCGGCAGGTCGAGCTGACCCCCGCCGGACGGGCGCTCCTGGGCGAGGCCCGGCGCGCGCTGTCGGCCACCGACGCCGCCAAGGACGCCGTCGCTGCCGTACAGGGTCTGCTGCGCGGCAGCCTGGCGATCGGATCGCTGCAGTGCCTTCACGTGGTGCACCTGCCGGCCGTGCTCGCCCGCTTCGTAGCCGCGCATCCAGGTCTGGAGATCAGCCTGCGCCAGGGCGGATCCGGCGAGCTCATCGAGCAGGTACGCACGGGGCGGCTGGACCTGGCGTTCGTCTCCCGTCCGCCCCGGTGTCCAGACGATGTGCTGGTCGAGCCGCTTGCCGGCGAGCCCCTCGTGCTGGCCTGCGCGCCCGAGCACCCGTTCGCCGGCCGGGAACAGGTCGAGCCCGCGGAGTTGCGGGCGGAGCGGTTCGTGGACTTCCCTCCCGATTGGGGCACCCGAGATCTGGTCGACAACGTGCTCACCGCCGCGGGTGTGGAACGCCGCGTCTCCCTGGAGGTGACCGACGTGCACTCTCTGCTCGACATGGTGACCTTCGGGCTCGGCGTGGCACTGGTGCCGCAGTCCTTCTCGGTGAAGACCGATCGGGTGCGCTTCGTCGGGCTCGCCGGGGTCGTACCGGCCTGGGAGACCGTCACCGTGACGGGCGACCCGATGAGCGCGGCCGCCGCGGCGCTGCTGGATGGCGTCAGAGGAGCAGGCGTACCGCCGCGACGAAGGTGAGGATCAGCGTCACCCGTTCGAACCACGTCCTGTTGATGCGGTCGATGACCGCGCGCCCGGCCGCGGCGCCGACGAGGACGGCCGGGGCGGTCACGGCGGCGAAGGCGAGCGTGGCCGGGGTGATGAGGCCTAGCCCGACGCTGAACGGCACCTTGAAGGCGTTGATCGTCAGGAAGAACCACGCGCTGGTTCCGAGGAATCCCAGCATGGGCATGCCCGCCGCCAGCAGGTACAGGGCCATGATGGGCCCCGCGGCGTTGGCCGTCATGGTGGCGAAGCCCGAGAAGATCCCCGCGAAGGCGGCCACCGCCCGGTGGTGGGCGAGGGACGCCTCGGCCCCTCTGCGCCGGTTCCAGAAGTGCACGGCGATGATGGCCAGCAGGATCACCCCGATGAGCCGTCTCATCTGCGCGTCGTCGACCCACCGGACGACGACGGCACCGGCCACCACTCCGGCGGCCACCCAGGGGAAGAGCCTGAGCAGCCTCGGCCAGTCCGCGTGGCGCCGGTAGGAGGCCACGGCGACCACGTCACCGACGAGCAGCAGCGGAAGCAGCATGCCGGTGGAACTCTTGGTGGGGAGCACGAGCGCGAACAGGGCGACCGCCACCGTCCCGGTGCCGGAGACGCCGGTCTTGGAGAACCCGACGAGGACCAGCGAAAGCAGCAGCACCGCCCACTGCGCGAGATCGAGGGACGGCATCAGCCCCGCCCGGAGGCGCACCTCTCGACCGGAGGCGACCCGCCCGCCTGAGACTGGACCGTCCATGCCAGGACCGCCGAGGGTCTTGTCGCCCGGGCTCGGATCCGGCGGCTCGCGGGCGGCCTGCCCGGAGCCGGTCCGATCGCGGAGCGGGCGTCGGGGGGCGTGTCTTCGGTCGGCATGATGCCCAGCATTGCGGGACATAACGGCGGCCCGCAAATCTCCCCGGCCGGCATGAGACTCTCCGGCGATCTGGGCGAGCCCCTCCCGCCGAGGACGGCCCCCTGCGCGGGGCCGCTTTCACTTGATGGCGACCTCGGCTTCTATCTCGACGGGGATCATGTAGGGAAGCTCGGCCAGGCCCACGGCGGAGCGGGCGTGCCTTCCCTGGTCCGGACCCCACAGCTGGAGGATCAGGTCGGAGAATCCGTTGATCACCGCTGGCGTGTGGGTGAACAGGGGTGCGGTGTTGACCATGCCGTACACCCTGAGCCAGCCGTCGATCCGGTCGAGGTCACCCAGTTCCCGCTTCAGGCTCGCGAGGATCGCCAGGCCCGTGAGCCGCGCCGCCTGGTAGCCCTGCTCCTGGGTGAGCTGGGCCCCCACCTTGCCCAGCGGCTCGGCGAGCGAGCCGTCCGCCGCCAGCGGCCCGTGCCCCGACACGTACGCCCGGTCGCCGTGGACCCTGACCCAGGGAAACGGCAACTCGGCCCCGGGCGGCAGCCGCATCGGCTCGGGGAGCACGAGCCCCAGCTCTTCCAGTCTCTTCTCGATGTTCATGAAGGCCATCGGTAATGGCACAGCGGCCGCTGGGTCAAGTAGGCGAAGTACCGCCGCCCATCTGACGCCGCGCGGCGGGCGTACGCGTGATCAACGAGCGGGACCGGCACGAACGTCCAGGTGGTAGGTAACGTATATCGGGGTCCCCGCGGGAGGAGTCGGTCGTGGAGATGGCGTATGGAGTCCCCGCTGCCGGGCTGCGTCCACTGGTCGCCCGCTACCACGGGTACCGCGAGCACGATGGGGCTCCCGGCCGCCATCGCGGGCTCCCTTCGCCGTACCTGACCGTCATCATCACCCTCGACGACCCGATCACCGTCGCCACGCACCCTGACCTGCGGCAGACGCCGGGGCAGTACGACACGCTGGTGGGCGGCCTGCACACCTCGCCCGCGCTGATCACCCACGAGGGCCGCCAGGCCGGTGTGCAGCTCGCGCTGAGCCCGCTCGGCACCCGGCGGCTGCTCGGCCTGCCCGCCGGCGAGCTGCGGAATGTCGACCTGGACGCGGCCGATGTCCTCGGGCGTACCGCCCATGAGCTGCATGAACGCCTGAACACCGCGTCGGGCTGGCCCGAGCGGTTCACGATCCTGGACGAGCTGCTGCTGCGCCATGCGGATCTCGAACGCGCCGTGCCGGCCGAGATAACGCGGGCCTGGGGCTTGCTGCTGGCCAGCGGCGGCAGGGTGCCGATCGCCGGCCTTGCCCGTGAGGTCGGCTGGAGCAGCCGCCACCTCTACGCGCGGTTCACCGCCGAGATCGGGCTCACCCCCAAGGCCGCCGCCCGGGTCATCAGGTTCGACCGGACCCGCCACGAACTGCGACGGCGGGCGGTTCCCGGGCTCGCCGATCTGGCGGCCGAGTCGGGTTACTACGACCAGGCACACCTCGCCCGCGAGTTCCGCGGCCTGGCGGGGTGCTCGCCCACCCAGTGGCTGGCCGAGGAGTTCCGATATGTCCAAGCCCCCGTGCCGGTCGTGGCGGCAGACTCGACGGCATGACACAGACACCACAACCCCAGGTCTGGCCGACGCTTCGCGCCCGCGACGCCCGCGGGCTCATCGCCTTCCTCGGTAAGGCGTTCGGCTTCGAGGAGACCGTCGTTTACGGCGAGGGCGACCGCGTGGACCATGCCCAACTCAACTGGCCGCTCGGCGGGGGAATCATGCTCGGCTCCGTGCGTGAGGCCGGTGAGGACAACCCCTGGTCCCTGCCCCCTGGCACCTTCGGCGCGTACGTCGTCACCGACGATCCCGACGCGCTGTTCGCCAGGGCCACGGGAGCCGGCGCGGAGGTGGTCTACGGGCTGCGCGAGACCGACTACGGATCCCGCGACTTCGCGGTCCGCGACCCGGAGGGAAACCTGTGGTCCTTCGGCACCTACCGCGGCGAGCCCCGCAAGGGGTGACTCAAAACGGCTGTGAGCCGTCCTCCACCAGGGGACGCGTGGCGAAACTGTCGGTGAGCTTTGATAGATGTGGGTCATGGGTGTGACTGTCGATGAGTTCCTGGGAATGCTCCATCAGCTGCCCGAGGTGAGGCAGAGCGATGGCGGCGACTGGGTCTCGCTGAAAGTGCGCGGCAAGGGCTTCGGCTACCTGTGGGAGAAGACCGAGACCGTTGGGCTCAAGGCGACGATCGAGGAGCAGATCGCACTGGTGGCCGAGCGCCCGGAGGTCTTCGAGGCCCAGTTCACCGCGGGCCGGTTCGGCTGGGTCGTGGTCCATCTCGCGAAGATCGACCCCGACGAGCTGCTGGAGCTGGTCACCGAGGCCTGGTGCCTCACCGCTCCCAGACAACTGGTCGATGCCCACGAGGCCGGGCCGATGGGACGAGCCACACCCCCGGCCCGCTAACGCGCCACCGTCCCGCCGACGAAGTGGACGCCGACCGGCTACGACGCGGTCGCCCAGGATGGAGAAAGTCGACGCCTGCGACCCGGCTCTCGGCCGAGCCCGCACTGGATCTTCGCGAGCTGCGCTCGCGGTAGCGCGGGACACCGCGGTGCGTGAGTGAGACAGACGTGTCGTCGGTCACCGCGCCGTGCCATCTGGCCGGGGGCGGGGGCATCGCTGCGCCCCGCCCCGTCGGATCGAGTGTGACCGGCTTACTGGGATGACGGTCTTACTGGTTGATGATCGGGGCGGGTGTGCCCTCGGGCTTGGGGACACGGATGGTGCTGGTCGGCTTGCCGCCGGCCTTGCGTGCGTCCGCGGTGATGTAGCAGTCGTAGTAGCAGTAGTAGGCGTCGCAGTAACGCAGGAAGCAGATCACGCCTCTCGCGTTGTCGGCCGATTGCGTGCACGTGGCCGCGGGCGACACCTTCGGCGATGCGGCCTGAGCTGTGGTCGCGGGGAACACAACGAACAGACCGGCTCCGGCGAGCACCACACTGGCCAGGGTTGTGCCGACATTACGCATGATTCCTCCTCGTTCCCGCCACTGCCTGGACACCCGCCAGGAGCAGTCGGCGAAGATCTTTGATCACTCCAACTTTGGCCACTTTAGGGCACCGATTCGTCACCTACGGTTATCGACCGAGGTCGGCGCGTCCCCCTGGCGAGGGTGAAGTGCGTGCTCGGCCGCCGCGATCGTGAGCCGGGGCGGCGAAGCCCGATGCGTGGCACGCGTCGTGGGGTCGTCCGCGCGGGGGGGCTGGCAGGGGGTCGAGGAGTGATCGTAATAGGCTTCGCTGTCGATGTCCCGCAACGTAACGCCCCAGATTCACGGCCCGAAAAGGCCCACCACGCTTCTGCTCGCATGTGCCGCCGGAGTGGCGGTCATGATCGGTGGCAGCGCCCTCGTCCTTGACAGTGCGACGGGGTCTTCCGCCCAAAGCACCCCGTACGGTTCGTCTGCTCCCAGCGGCCACCTGGAGGGGACGTCCTCGGCTCTCGCGGCACCCCGGCCGTCACCCGAACCGGGGCCCGAGACGAAATCACGCACGGAACCCGAAGACGATTCCGGAACTTCGAAGAAGCACCTCCCGGGCAAGCGGCGCCAGCCACCACTGGTACAGGTGCCGCAGGCCGCGAAGAGCCGTTACTCCGTGGTCCCGGGGGTCGCCCGGCCACCGAAGAGCCACGGGAAAGTGATCCGGTACATGGTGGAGGTCGAGAAGGGCCTTCCCTTCAAGGCGAGTGAGTTCGCGGCCGCGGTGCACCGGACCCTCAATGACCCGCGTAGCTGGGGATCCGGCGGCAGGATGCGTTTCAAGCGCGTCGATCACGGGCCCGTGCGGTTCCGCGTGGCGCTGTCCAGTCCCGCGATGACGAACGCGCGCTGCCTGCCGATGCGCACGTACGGCGAGCTTTCCTGCTGGAACGGCCGGCAGGCGGTCATCAACGCGAAGCGGTGGGGCCAGGGTGTCCCGGGGTACCGCGGCGACCTGGCCTCCTACCGGGAGTACGTGATCAACCACGAGGTGGGGCACGCGCTCGGGCACGGCCATGAGTTCTGCCACGGTGCCGGCAGGCGGGCTCCGGTGATGGCGCAGCAGACGATATCCCTCCAACGCTGCCGTCCCAACGCATGGCCCTTCAGAAACGCCGAAACCCCTGCGGACAACTCAGCCGATCGCTGAGCCGACCGGCTCGGGCAGGTGCGCCGACACACCGCTGACTGGGCGATCATCCGCATACCGCCAGGCCGGCTTGGTTCGTGGTCAGGCCTCGGTGGGTGTTCGGAGGTGGTCGCGGAGTTTGTTCTTCATGACTTTGCCCAGAGGGTTGCGCGGTAGGGCGTTGACGCAGGTGAGGTGGGTGGGGAGGTACCACTCGGTCATACCGCGCTGGAGGAGGTGGGCTCGCAGGCCGTCCAGAGTGGGCGGGGTGCCTTCGGGGACGACGACGGCGCACACCATCTCCACACCGTCGGCGTTCTGCCATCCGACGATGGCGACGTCGGCGACGGCCGGGTGTCCAAGCAGTTCGTCCTCGACCTCCAGGACCGGGATCGGGTGCGGGCTGCCGATGCGGTCGGCGACCCTGGACAGGTAGCGCAGGCCGCCACGCCCGTCCTCCCCGACGAGGTCGCCGGTGTCGTACCAACCACCGGTGGTGTCCGGGGCCCACGTCAGCCGGCCGCTGCTGAGCTCGAAGGTCCCCACGCACACCGATGGACCCCGTACCTGCAACCGGAACACCGTGCCGCCCGCCTCGTGGTCGCCGGAATCCGGGGTGTCGGGGAGGAGGCGGGCTTCGCGCCCTTGGGTGGGGCGGCCGATGCTCTGGCCGGGCCAGTCCGGCGGGTCGTCGACGGCCGTCAAGGTGAGCCCGCCGGTCTCCGTCATGCCGAAGCCGTTGACCAGGCGCGGGCAGAGCAGTTCCCTGAGCGGAGCGACGAGCGAGGCGGGCAGTGGAGCGCCGGTGCTGGTCACCACGCAAAGGTCGGGCAGTGGACGGCGTCGCCGCCGCTGCGCTCGGACCAGGTTGCCCAGCATCTGCGGCGCCCCGAGGAAATGGGTGACGTGGTGCCGTGCCAGAAGGTCCAGCCAGATCTCCGGGTCGCGCGTGTCGGCGAACACGGAAGTGCATCGCGCCACCAAGGGCGTGAGCACGTTGGTCCGCATCCCCACCGAATGCGTCAGATCGGCCGGTGTGGCCACCCTCGGATCGCGCACATCGCGTAGAGCTCCCTGCCTCGCCCGGGTGGACGCGTACTGCGTGTTGGGGGTGTGCAGCACGCCCTTGGCCTCCCCCGTCGTCCCGGAGGTGAACAGCACCAGGGACACCTCGTCGCTTCCTCCGTCCCCGGCTCGCGAGAGGGGTGTACGCGGAGCGCGGGAGCCCGCGAGGAGGTCGGTGAAGGGGATCGCCCTGGTCGTGCGGGAGTCGCCGAGGGCCAGATGCACGGCGAGTCGGTCGTCCCGGTGGTCGACGGTGACGCGGACGGTCGCTCGCGTGCCGGCGAGTACGCGTTCCACCTCGCGCGTCCCCAGCGTCATCATCATCGGCACGGCGACCGCACCGGCGTCCAGGCAGGCGAGGGTCAGCGCCGCGGTCTCCCACCAGTTGGGAAGCTGGAAGGCGACCGCGTCACCGGGGCGCACCCCGAGCTCGCGCAGCCCCGACGACAGGCGGCCGACGTACTCGGCCAGCTCGCCGAAGGTCACGGTGACCTCGCGTCCCTCGTCACGGCGCCAGTTGACGAACGCCGTGCGGCCGGGGACCGCGGACGCCGCGTCGCGGAGGTCGTCGACGAACGACTCCCGGCGCCACCACCCCTGCGCGTAGTACGTCTCCGCCATCGCCGCCGGCACCCGCCGCGCGCCGGCCAGGGAACGCATCCCCCCGTTCACCGGACCGCCGTGTGGCCGCCGGCCTCGGGTGAGCGCAGGGTCAGTACCCGTCTGCGACGCCGGGCCGCCATGTGCTGGAACGCGGCCGTGTCGTTCAGGTGGGGGAACGGCTCGTCCGGTACGGGGACCTGGAGGAAGTCGCACAGCGGCTCCCAGCCCTGGCCCACCTCGTACACCAGCAGCCGGTCGGCGGGCACCTCGGCCAGCACGTGGGCGGTATGCCACTCGAAGACGCCCATCGCGTAGTCGGGGTCGCCGAACCGGGCCCCGAAGGTGCCCTCCCAGATCACCCTCTCGCACATGCGGCGGCGGCAACGAAGCCCCCGGCAGACCCCGTCCTCCAGCCGCATCAGCATCCCGGGCCATCCCGGCTGCCGGTGGCTGGACCGGTAGATCGTGTCGCGCACGCTCGCGTACCACCTGCCGGTGTCTCGCACGGTGAGGATCACCCGTGCTTCCTGGTACACGTCCAGCAGTTCCCGCCAGAAGTAGCACGACGGCCAGTCGACGGTCGCGTGGTATCCGCCCAGCAGCTCTTCCCATGCCACCTGTTCGCCTAGTGCCGCCGCCTCCCAGGCCCTGATCCGGTCGACGTCCCCGTCGAGAGAGGACATGTGGTGACATGGCCCATGGCCGAGGAGTTCCAGGGCCGCCTTGAGCGAGTACGTGCCGGTCCGGCCCATGCCGGCCCCGATGACTTCCAGCATGCGTTCCCCCTGTGTGGAACGGCGTTTCCGCGCGCCTGGCGGGGACTCAGTGATCGCGCACCTGATCGTTGGCGATGCGAGGGGCGACTTCCGCACCCCCACTCATCCTTACACGGCGGGAAGCGGCTCCCCGAGGCCGGGGATCGACCCCCAAGGCTCGGCAATACTGCTTGACACGCCGTATTACAAGAATGGGATCGCACCGCAAGATCCCGTATGGTGACCGTCGTGATCCCGGGCTTCATCTTCCGCGCGGACCCGCTGAAGTCGCGACGTGTAGACGGGCACTTCGAGCGGCAGGCGGCGACCGTACGGGAGGAGCTCGCGCTCTGAGTGAGAAAGGGTCCCAGATGCGCAGAACGCTCGCGGTCACCGCTTCTCTGGCGGCGACCTTGCTTGTCACCCTTCCCCCTGCCCACGCCGATCCGGCCGGCGCCCAGCCCTCTCGCCAGGAGGCCTACCGGTCGGCCGCCGTCAAGTACGGCGTGCCCGAGAACGTCCTGCTCGGCGTGTCCTACCTGGAGTCCAGGTGGGACACCAACCAGGGCCTTCCCAGCGTCACGGCCGGGTACGGGCCGATGCACCTGACCGACGCGCGTACGGCCCTCGCGGGGAGCCTCCCCCATCACAGCGAGGGCGCGGAGGACCCGCGCGGCGACGACGCGAGGCCGCCGAAGCCCCCCACGACCTCCGCTCCCGCGCAACCGGCCGAGGCGGGGTCGCAGACGATCGACGAGGCCGCCCGGCTCACGGGGCTCCCCTCGGAACAACTGGTCAGGGACCCGAGCACCAACCTGCTCGGCGGAGCGGCCCTGCTCGCCGAGTACCAGAAGGAGCTGAAGATCCCGGCGAGCTCCGATCCGGCCGACTGGTACGGCGCGGTGGCGCGCTACTCGGGGGCGCCGGACGCCGACACCGCCCGGCAGTTCGCCGACGAGGTGTTCTCCATCCTCGAAGAGGGCGTGAGCAGGGTCACCGACGACGGCCAGCAGGTTTCGCTGCCCGCCTCACCGGAGATCGCTCCGCGAATGGAGCAAGTGGACCGCCTGGGACTGCGCGAGGCCGGGAGCAAGAGCGCCGAGTGCCCGAAGAAGCTCGCGTGCGAATGGTTCCCCGCGCCCTACCAGAAGCTGGGGGACGCGCCCGGCGACTACGGCAACCACGACCTGTCCAACCGGCCGCGCAACCAGCGGATCGACTACATCGTCATCCACGACACCGAGGAGACCTACGACAGGACCCTCAAGCTCGTGGCCGATCCGACGTACGTGAGCTGGCACTACACGATCCGCTCGGCCGACGGCCACATCGCCCAGCACGTGCGGACCAAGGACGTCGCCTGGCACGCCGGCAACTGGTACGTCAACGCCAAGTCGATCGGCATCGAACACGAGGGCCTCCTGGCGAAGGGCGGATCCTGGTACACCGAGGCGATGTACCGCAGCTCGGCCCGGCTGGTGCGCTACCTCGCCAAGCGGTACGACATCCCGCTGGACCGCGCGCACATCCTCGGCCACGACAACGTTCCGGGCACCATTCCGGGGAACGTGGCCACCATGCACGTCGACCCGGGGCCGTACTGGGACTGGGGGCACTACTTCGAGCTGATGCGCCACCCGTTCACCTCCACGGGCGGCGCGCACGGCGGCCTGGTGACGATCAGGACGAACTACGCCCGCTACCAGCCGCGCTACACCGGCTGCGACAAGGTCGGCGCGGACTGCCCGCCGCACGGTTCCGCGTCGGTCTGGTTGCACACCGAGCCGAGCGAGGACGCGCCGCTGGTGAAGGACATCGGGCGCAGGCCCGGCGGGGAGTCGACGTACGACGTCTCCGACCACGGCGCCAGGGCGACCACGGGCCAGCAGTACGCGCTCGCGGGCAGGCAGGGCGACTGGACGGCCATCTGGTACCTCGGCCAGCTCGCGTGGTTCCGCAACCCGCACGACCACCCCACTGCCGTCAACGCCACGGGGCTGGTCGTCACGCCCAAGCCCGGGACGGGGGACGTACCGGTGTACGGCAGGGCCTATCCGGAGCCCGAGGCGTACCCGAAGGGCGTGCCCGTCCAGGCGATCGTCCCCCTGCAGTACTCGATCCCGCAGGGCCAGCGGTACTCCGTGGGCCTGGCGACGCGCGGCGAGTACTACTACGCGGTGACCTTCGACCGGGCCACCCACACGGTGGTCAGGGGCCGCACGCTGTACTACCAGATCCAGCTCGGCCACCGGGTCGCGTTCGTCAAGGCCGACGACGTCAACATCGCCCCGTCGTCGCTCGGCGCACCCCGCTGAGGCCCGCTCAGTGGCCGGGGAGGATGCCCCCGATTCCCGTGCCGGTGTGCGGGCCGCCGGTGGTGGCCCGCAGACCGGTGAGGCTTTCCGCGAGGACGAGCGCGAGACGGGACGAGACGCCGACGGCGCCCGGCCCCATCACAGGGGCGGGCGCCGCCGGAAGAACGGCTCAGTCGTTGAGGTGCTGGCGGAGGTAGGCGTCGACCTGGTCGAGGGCGATGCGCTTCTGGGCCATGGAGTCGCGCTCGCGGATCGTCACGGCCTGGTCGTCGAGGGTGTCGAAGTCGACCGTGATGCAGAACGGCGTGCCGATCTCGTCCTGGCGGCGGTAGCGGCGGCCGATCGCCCCGGCGTCGTCGAACTCGACGTTCCAGCGGCGGCGGAGCTGGGCGGCGAGGTCGCGAGCCTTGGGCGAGAGGTCGGAGTTGCGCGACAGGGGCAGCACGGCGGCCTTGACCGGCGCGAGCCTGTGGTCGAGCCGCATGACCGTGCGCTGCTCCATGACGCCCTTGGCGTTGGGCGCCTCATCGACGGTGTAGGCGTCCATCATGAAGGTGAGCGTGCAGCGGTCGACGCCGGCGGCCGGCTCGATGACGTACGGCACGTAGCGCTCGCCGGAGTCCTGCTCGAAGAACGACAGGTCGGTGCCGGAGGCCGCCGCGTGCGTGGTGAGGTCGAAGTCGGTGCGGTTGGCCACGCCCTCCAGCTCACCCCACTCGGAGCCGGTGAAGTTGAAGCGGTACTCGACGTCGACGGTGCGCTTGGAGTAGTGCGACAGCTTGTCCTTCGGGTGCTCGTACAGCCGGAGGTTGTCGCGGTTGATGCCGAGGTCGACATACCACTGGAAACGCTCGTCGATCCAGTACTGGTGCCACTCCTCGTCGCTGCCCGGCTTGACGAAGAACTCCATCTCCATCTGCTCGAACTCGCGGGTGCGGAAGATGAAGTTGCCCGGGGTGATCTCGTTGCGGAACGACTTGCCGATCTGGCCGATGCCGAACGGGATCTTCTTGCGGGACGACTGCTGCACGTTGAGGTAGTTGATGAAGATGCCCTGCGCGGTCTCGGGCCGGAGATAGGCCAGGCCTGACTCGTCCTCGACGGCGCCGAGGTAGGTCTTGAGCAGGCCGTTGAACATGCGGGGGGCGGTGAAGGCGCCCTTGGTGCCGCAGCTCGGGCAGGTCAGGTCGGCCAGGCCGTTCTCGGGGGCCTTGCCGCCGTGCTTCTCGGCGTAGGCCTCTTCGAGGTGGTCGGCGCGGTAGCGCTTGTGGCAGGACTGGCACTCGGTCAGCGGGTCGACGAACTCCCTGACGTGGCCGCTGGCCTCCCACACCTCGCGGGCGAGGATCACCGAGGAGTCGAGGCCGACGACGTCGTCGCGGCCCTGGACCATGGACTTCCACCACTCGCGCTTGACGTTGTTCTTGAGCTCGACGCCGAGCGGACCGTAGTCCCAGGACGCGCGCAGACCTCCGTAGATCTCGCTCGACGGGTAAACGAGCCCGCGGCGTTTGGCGAGGCTGACGATCGTGTCCATGATGTCGGTACGGCGGGCCATCAAGAATCTCCATCCGGCTGGCGGTCGGGGTTGGGTTTATCGATCAGAGGGCGCGTCACCTGCCCGATCACCCCCAGCTTAGGGGAACCGGTGACGCGACCCGCCCACAAACGGCTCTGAGCGCCCTGCCGCTTCGGGCATCGGGCGCGCGGTTCAAGGTTTGCTGACCAGAACCTCGAACGCGCTTGGCTCATTGATCATCAGTGTCATCAGCGGATACATCTCCATACGCGCGGCCGACAGAGCGCGGCGGTAGAACCCGGCGCCCTCCCACTCGCTCACGACCGCCCACAGATCGGGCTCGTCGACGGATCTTCCGACGTGCCCGCCGAGGTACCCGGTCTGGGCGGCCAGCGTGTCGAGGATCGACGTGGCCTTCTCGACGAACTCGTCGGCCCGCGCGCCGGGCACGGAGTACCTGATGAGGGCAAGCATGCCGTTCAGCATGCCAGTACACATAGGGTGCCGTGACGAAGCCCTCCGACGTTAGGCTCGAAGCGTGGCCGAAAAGCACGATCCCAGCGACTCCTCGCCGTCCTCGCCCTCCTCGCCGAAGCGCGGCGTGCCCGACCATCCGCTGGCGCAGCGCGGGAGGCCCACCGGCCGTACGGGCGCCGGTCGCACGGCGGCGCGGCCCCTCCCCCGTGGCGAGCACTTCCTCACGCCGGGCGCGACGGGGTTTCGCCGCACGGTGGAGCAGAAGAGCGCGGCCCCGCTGGTCTTCCTGTACGGGCTGCCGCGCTGGCTGATCCCGGTCGTCCTGGTGATCCTGCTGCTGGTGGGGTTCGCCGTGCCCGACTGGCGTGGCGGCATCGCGGTTCTGCCGGTGCTGGGCTTCGTGGGCTGGCTGGCGTACATGTCGTGGCCGTCGCTGGGCACGGGGGCCAGGATCCTGCGCGTCGCGCTCGCCACGTTCCTGATCGTCGTCGCGGCCGACCGTTTCGGGCTGTTCTGAGGGGCGCAATCCTCCCCGATTTTGACAACGGTTTTCATTCTGGAGCATACTCGGGCGTGTGATGCCCTTTTCGTCCGGATACAACCGGCGCAAGCCGTCCAGATACCGGCGCCCGCGCGCCGTCGCCGTCCTCCTCGGCGCGGGGGCGCTGCTCACCGCGACCGCGTGCTCGGCGGGCACCGAAGCCTCGGCGGACGAGCGGGGCACGGGCAAGCCGAGGGTTCTGGCCGCCTTCTATCCCCTTGAGTGGATCTCCACCCGCGTGGGCGGACCGGACATCACGGTGACCGGCCTGACCCAGCCGGGCGTCGAGCCGCACGATCTGGAGCTGACCCCGCGCCAGATCGCCGAGATCGAGCGGGCCGACCTGGTCGTGTACATCAAGGGGGTCCAGCCGGCCGTCGACGAAGCCGTCCAGGAGCACGCCAAGGACAGGGCCTTCGACGCGGCCTCCACGATCACCACGCTGCCGGCCGGCGCCGTTCAGCGGTTCCAGGAGGGCGCGGACGCCCACGAGCGGCTCAACTACGACCCGCACGTGTGGCTCGACCCGAGCAGGCTCGCCACCACGGTCACCGAGCTGGGCAAGCGGCTGGGCCGGGACGACGCCGCGCACGCCGCCGCGTACACCGGCCGGGCCGCGTCGGCGGCCGGGGACCTCGGCACCCTGGACAAGGACTTCCAGCAGGGGCTGACCACGTGCTCCAGCCGCACGATCGTGACCGGCCACGCCGCCTTCGGCTACCTGGCCGACCGCTACAAGCTCAAGCAGGTGGGCATCAGCGGCCTCGACCCGGACGCGGAACCCTCCCCCGCGCGCCTGGCCGAGGTGGCCGGGGTCGCCCGGCAGGAGCGAGTGACTACCATTTTCACCGAGGAACTCGTCAGCCCCAAGGTCGCCGAAGTCCTCGCCAAGGAGGTCGGCGCCAAGACGGCGGTTCTCAACCCGATCGAGAGCCGTCCCCCGGCGGGGGACTACCTGTCCGCCGCGCGCACGAACCTCTCCGCTCTCCGCACCGCACTTGGATGCTCATGACGCGATCAGCACAGGCGACCGGCGTGGCCCCGCAGCAGTCACCGGGAGCCGCGCCCGTCGCGTTCGCAATGGCGGCCGGCCATGTCAGCCTCGACGGGCGGCCCGTGCTGCGCGGCATCGACCTGCGGATCGAGGCGGGCGAGGTGGTCGCCGTCCTCGGCGCCAACGGCTCGGGCAAGTCCACGCTCATCCGGGCCCTTCTCGGCCTGACGCCGCTGTCGTCCGGTTCCGCCGAGCTGTACGGCGTGCCGCCCGGCCGGTTCCGCGACTGGTGGCGCATCGGTTACGTGCCGCAGCGCCTCTCGGTCGGCGGAGGGGTGCCGGCCACCGTCCGCGAGGTGGTGGGTTCCGGCCGCGTGGCCCGGCAGCGGCGCCTGCGCCGTACGAGCGCCGCCGACGTGGCGGCGGTCGCCAGGGCGCTCGACGCCGTGGGCCTCACCGGACGGGCCGGCGACCCCGTGGGGTGGCTCTCCGGAGGCCAGCAGCAGCGGGTGCTCATCGCCCGCGCGCTGGCGGGCGAGCCCGACACGTTCGTCATGGACGAGCCGACCGCCGGCGTGGACGCCGAGAGCCAGCGGCACCTGGCCGCCACGCTCGCGACGCTGGTCGAGCAGGGCAAGACCGTGCTGCTGGTGGCCCACGAGCTGGGGCCGATGGCGCCGCTGATCACGCGGTCGGTCGTCCTGCGCGACGGCCGCGTCCTGCACGACGGCGCGCCCCCCGGCGGGCCCGGCCATCATCCTGACGGCGCCGTCCACGACGGCGTGCCGGACGCGGCCGGCTGCCACCCGCATCCGGGCCACGAGCAGGCCCGTCCCCACGCCTACGACGTCGCCGGCGGACCGATGAGCCCGGGGGCCACGCAGTGATCGAGATGTTCGAGTACGACTTCATGTGGCGTGCGCTGATCGCCGCGCTGCTCGTGGGCCTGGCCGCTCCCGCCGTGGGCACCTTCATCGTCCAGCGGCGGCTCGCCCTGCTCGGCGACGGCATCGGCCACGTGGCGCTGACCGGCGTGGCGCTCGGCTTCCTCACCGGCACCGCGCCCGTGCTCACCGCCGTCCTGGTCGCGGTGCTCGGGGCGGTCGCCATCGAGCTGGTCCGCGCGCGCGGCCGTACGACCGGGGACGTCGCGCTCGCGCTGCTGTTCTACGGAGGCATCGCGGGCGGCGTGCTGCTCATCGGGCTCGCCCCCGGCGGCAGCAACTCCACGCTCACGTCCTACCTGTTCGGCTCGATCAGCAGCGTCACCTCCCAGGACGTGTGGGTCATCGCGGTGCTGGCGGCCTTCGTGCTGGGCGTGGTGGTGATCTTCGGGCGCGAGCTGTTCGTGCTCTGCCAGGACGAGGAGGTCGCCAAGGTCAACGGGCTCCCGGTGCGCTTCCTGAGCCTGCTCATCGCGGTGACGGCCGCGCTCACCGTCGTGATCGCGATGCGCGTGGTCGGGTTGCTGCTGGTCAGCGCCTTGATGGTGGTGCCGGTGGCCACCAGCCAGCAGGTGACGCGTGGCTTCGTCACGACCATGCTGCTCGCCATGGTGCTCGGTGTGGTGGCGACGGTCGGGGGGCTCACGTCCGCGTTCTACGCGAGCGTCGCGCCGGGGGCGGCGATCGTTCTCCTCGCGCTTTTGGGCTTCGTCCTGGCCTTGGGTGTGGGTAAATTCGTACGGCGAGGTCGTACACAGGAGTGCAGTCGATGACGAACCGCCGAGACGCCGTGCGGGACATCCTCGTCCACAGTGAGGGTTTCCGGAGCGCGCAGGACATCTACGCCCAGATGCGTTCCGATGGCGCCAAGATCGGGCTCACCACCGTGTACCGCGCCCTGCAGGCGCTGGCCGACGCCGGCCAGATCGACGTGCTGCGCACCGACGACGGCGAGTCGGTCTACCGTGCCTGCGCCACCGGCACCCACCACCATCACCTGGTCTGCCGCCGCTGCGGCCGCACGGTCGAGGTGGCCGGGCCCGCCGTGGAGCGCTGGGCGGAGGCCGTGGGCGCCGAGCACGGCTTCACGGCGATCACGCACACCGTGGAGGTCTTCGGCACCTGCCCGTCCTGCTCGGCCATCGCCTCGGCGGGCTGATCGCCGCTCCCCCCGCGTCCGCCGTCTCGCACGTCTCTCCTTGGAGCAATCTTGTACGGGCGCGCGAACCGGATACGCTTCCGGGACGGAAGGCCGGAACGCGAGCGGCACCCGTGCCACGCCGGCGACCATGCCACTGCCCGCACCTCGTCCAACGGGAGAGACCATGCCATTCAGCCATGACATGGTGTGCTCGCTCGCCGCCGTGGCCGACCTGATCAACACCGCGCCCGAGACGGGCGGCCCGGACGGCCTGACCGGCACCGAAGATCTCGACGCGTTCGTCAAGCGCCACGAGATGAGCGGCATCGAGGTGGTCGGCGCGGCCGACCTGGAGCAGGTGCGCGCCCTGCGCACGACGTTCCACGAGGTCTTCACCGCTCCGGACTCGGCCACAGCGGTCACCCGGCTGAACGTCCTGCTCGACCGCACCCAGATCACCGCCCGGCTGACCGAGCACGACGGTTTCCCGCTGCACGTCCACTACTTCGCCCCGGGGGCGTCGGTGGCCGAGCACCTGGCCGCCGACTGCGGCGTGGCGCTGGCCCACCTGCTGGTCGAGGGCGAGTGGGAACGGCTGCGCACCTGCTCCGCGCCCGACTGCGACAGGGTCTTCGTGGACGAGTCCCGCAACCGCTCGCGGGTCTACTGCGACAGCCGCACCTGCGGCAACCGCATGCACGTCGCCGCCTACCGCGCCCGCCGCAAGGCCTGAGTCGCGAGGACTGCCTCACCCTCCGCGCCGGCCCGGACGCCAGGACCCTGCCGCACCAGGGCTCAGCCGGGCCGTCCGAGGGGTCAGAGCTGGTTGGGGAGGGCTCCGCCGTATCTGCGGTCGCGCTTGGCGAAGACCTCGCAGGCCTGCCAGAGGTCGCGGCGGTCGAAGTCGGGCCAGAGCTGGTTGAGGAAGACCATCTCGGCGTACGCCGACTGCCAGAGCAGGAAGTTGGAGGTGCGCTGCTCGCCGGAGGACCGTACGAACAGGTCGACGTCGGGGATGTCGGGCTCGTCGAGGTAGCGGGCGAAGGTGCGCTCGGAGACCTTGTCGGCCCTGACCCGGCCGGCGGCGATGTCCTGCGCCAGCTTCACGGCGGCGTCGACGATCTCGGCCCGGCCTCCGTAGTTCACGCAGAACTGCAGGGTCAGCGTGCGGTTGTCCCGGGTCATCTCCTCGGCGTCCTGGAGCTCCTTGATGACGCTCTTCCACAGCCGGCCCGGACGCCCGGCCCAGCGCACCCGGACGCCCATGGCGTGCAGCTCGTCGCGGCGGCGGCGGATCACGTCGCGGTTGAAGCCCATCAGGAACCGCACCTCGTCGGGGGACCGGCGCCAGTTCTCGGTGGAGAAGGCGTAGGCCGACAGGTTGGGGATGCCGAGCTCGATGGCCCCCTCGATCACGTCGAACAGCGAGGCCTCGCCCGCCTTGTGGCCCTCGGTCCTCGCGAGCCCGCGCGCTTTCGCCCAGCGCCCGTTGCCGTCCATGACGATCGCCACGTGCCGGGGGACCAGCTCGCGCGGGATCGGGGGCGGGACTGCCCCGGAGGGATGTGGGGTGGGCGGGCGGACGTTCACGGTGTGCTTCTCCTGTGCGTGTCTGTCGGGAGGAGGCGCGCTCAGACGCGCTCGACATGTCGTAGCGAGCGTATTCCGTGCTCGAGGTGCCATTGCAGGTAAGCCGCGACCAGGCCGCTGCACTCGGTGCGGTGCCGCTGCTCGGAGGCGTCGGCCGAGTCCCAGTCGCCGCGGATGAGCGCGATCATGAGGCCGATCGTCTCGGCGGCGGGCACGGTGGCTCCCGGCGGGCGGCACCCGCCGCACACCACACCGCCCGCGGCGATGGCGAAGGCCCTGATCGCGGGGGTCGAGCAGCGGGCGCAGGAGTCGAGCGCGGGGGCGTACCCCGCGACCGCGAGGGAGCGCAGGAAGTAGGCGTCGAGGACGAGCCTGGCCTCGTGGCCTCCCTCGACGAGCGTGCGAAGCCCGCCGAGCAGCAGCAGGAACTGCCGGAGCGCGGGCTCCTTCTCCCCCACCGTGAGCCGGTCGGCGGTCTCCAGCATGGCGGTGCCCGCGGTGTAGCGGGGGTAGTCGGAGACCAGCGGCTCCCCGTACGGCCGGAGCGTCTCGACCTGCGTGATCACGTCGAGCGAGCGCCCGGTGTGGAGCTGCAGGTCGACGTGGCTGAAAGGCTCAAGGCGCGCACCGAACCTGGAGGTGGTGCGCCGGACGCCCTTGGCGACCCCCCGCACCTTGCCGGTGCGCTTGGTCAGGATCGTGACGATGCGGTCGGCCTCGCCCAGCTTCTGGGTGCGCAGGACGACGCCCTCGTCACGGTAGAGGTTCACCCTCCCAGTCTAGGGACGTGCCGCCGCCCGGGGACGAATCGGATGGAAACCCGGTGCCGCCGACCGGGCGCAGGGCACCGGCATCCGTCCAGGTAAAGCCGCGAATCGGAAGGGAGCCCCGGGACACACGAAACAGGATGTGACTCCCGGAAGCGACGAATCGATCTCGGGTGAACCACGGATGGCATCCTTTGGAAGAACAGTCACTAAACTTTGACCCCTGGCGACACCCCCCTGTTAATCGCCTCCGCCCCCCCCGCACGCTGCCTGAAAGGGTGACATGACCCGCGTGGTCCTGCTGGGCACATCGCCCGGCCCGATCGGTTCCCCCGAACAGCACGTCCCGCCCGGTCGCCTGGCGCTGACGTCGCTCCCCGGCTCGCCCACCGTCCTATCCCGGCTGCACGGTCAAGTGGCCTCGATGGACCCCGAGCCGGTCGCCCTCGTCCGTCGGGGCGACGCCGACGACTACCGGGCGTTCCCCGGCAGCGTCGTCGAGTCCGGCGACCTCGCCGGTGATCTGCGCGCGCTGGCCGACGCCGTCGAGCACACGACGGAGAACCTCTTCCTCATCCCCGCCGGCGTCGTGATCCACGACGAGCTGATCTACCAGATCACCAAGTCCAAGCGGGGCGCGCTGACGCTGATCGCCAAGGAGCCGCGCCAGGAGGACGAGAACGGCGAGCCGATCCTGCCGGACATCCCGATCGAGCAGGCCGAGCCCGAGATCGGCGACCACGTCCTGGAAGGCCTGCCCGTAAGGCTGCGCGCCGGACGTTCCCGCGTCATCTCCGCCGGCTCGGCCTACCACCAGGTCACCCGGCCGAACGCGGTGGCGCTCGGCCCGCTCCACCTGCACCAGCGCCACGCGGCCACCCTCGCGGAGACCGCTCGCGAGCTCGCCGACATGGCCCACCTTTTCGGCCCCGAGGACGACCTGGTCCAGCTGATCGTGCTCGGCCTCGTCCGCAGGGGCGTCTCCGTCGGCACGCGCGGCCGCAGAGACCTGTTCTTCACCCGGGTCGGCTCCCAGCCCGAGGCCGACGCGGCCGTGGCCGCGATGTCCGAGTACGACGAGGACCGCGCCCGCCTGAACAACGCGGTCAAGGGCGCCGACGGCTTCTTCACCACGTACTTCGTCAGCACCTACTCCCGCTTCATCGCCCGGTGGGCGGCGCGGCGGGGCCTCACCCCGAACCAGGTCACGCTGATCTCGATCGCGCTCGGCGTGCTGTCGGCGCTGGCCTTCGCCACGGGCACCCGCCCGGGCTGGGTGGCGGGCGGCCTGCTGATCTACTTCGCCTTCGTGTTCGACTGCGTCGACGGCCAGGTGGCCAGGTACGCCCGCAAGTTCGGCGTGCTCGGCGCGTGGCTGGACGCCACGTTCGACCGCGCCAAGGAGTACATCGTGTTCGCCGGCCTCGCCGTCGGCTCCATCGTCGCCGGGCAGGGCGACGTGTGGACGCTGGCGCTGGTCGCGCTGTCGGTGCAGTCGGTGCGCCACCTGCTCGACTTCTCCTTCGGCGCCGCCAACCGGCGCAAGCCGCCCGTGCCGCTGCCGACGCTGGCGCTGACCGCCACCGACGACCGGTCGCTGCGCGACGCGCTGGAGAACCGCCGCGCCTCGCGCAGCACCGGCGTGCGCCGACTGCTCAAGCTGTGGACCCAGGCCGGACGGTTCCGGGCCATGCACTGGGCCCGCAAGATGATCGTCTTCCCCATCGGCGAGCGCTTCGCCGCCATCGCGCTCACCGCGGCCATCTTCGAGCCCCGGGTCACGTTCCTCACGCTCGTGATCTGGGGCGGCGTCGCGGCCGCCTACACCCTCACCGGACGTCTCATGAGGTCGCTCGCATGATCACCCACCCCCAGGCCGCAGCCGCCCCCGTTCCCGATCCCGACGAGGAGCGCCGCCGGATCCAGACGGCCCGCCTGCTCGCCTACCGCGACGACGGGCCCCTGGTGGCGCTGCTACGCGACAAGATGGGCCCGGGGCTGCCTCCGGTGCCCGCCGGGCTGGCCTCGCTGCTCGCCGTGATCGCCATCGGCGTGACCGGCGTGCTCGGCGACGGCAAAGGGCCGATCATGCTGCTCCCCGTGCTGGTGATGGTGGCGCTCATGGTGCCGACCGCGCCGCGCGACCACCTCGGCCGGTTCGACTGGCTGGTGCCGCCGCTGATCAGGGGCACCGAGTTCCTGACGATCATCGTCCTCGGCCTGGCCGCCGGCACGCCCAAGTGGCTGCTGTTCGTGCTCATCTACGTCGTCGGCTACCACACCTACGACACGGTGTACCGCACGCGGCAGAGCATCTGGCCGGCTCCGTGGGTGTTCCAGGCCGGGCTCGGCTGGGAGCTCCGGCTGCTGCTGCTGGGCGCCGGCGCGGCACTCGGCCTGCTCACCTGGGTCGTCGCCGTGATGTCGGTGTACCTCGGCGTGCTGTTCGCCGTCGAGAGCATCAAGAGCTGGGTCGGCCTCGACAAGCAGACCGCCCTCGCCCAGGCCTCCGACGACCTGGAGGCCTCTCCCGAGGACGCGTTGGAGCAGGCGACAGGCGAGGCCGACAAGGCGTAAGCCCCCGCACGGGTCGCACACGAAGGCCGGGGTGGAGAAGGATTCCCTTCTCCACCCCGGCCTTTCGGCCGAGGAACCCGACGATCTCGCCTGGGAAGACGTCGAGATCCACTCCTCGAACGGCGTCGACCGTGGCGGTCCTGGAGGTGGAGGTCCGGGTGAGACCTCTGGCGTGAACCATGTCCAGAACCGTAACACCAAAATTGGGGTCACTTAAATTTTAGAGTGACCCCGAACTGTGTACCTGGAGTGAAGCGGCTGTATACAGTCACCGTGGAGTTGGATGCACTTGATCGTGCGATTGTCGGAGCCTTGGTCGAGGACGCTCGCTCGACATACGCCGAAATTGGGCATCAAATCGGGCTTTCGGCCCCAGCGGTCAAGCGGCGGGTTGACCGCCTGCTGAGCACCGGAGCGATCACCGGCTTCACCGCGCGCGTGGAGCCCTCGGCGCTCGGCTGGACCACCGAGGCGTACGTGGAGCTGTTCTGCCGGGGCAAGACCTCCCCGGCCGAGATCGGCATGGCCGTCGCGCGCCATCCCGAGGTGATCTCCGCCTGCACGATCACCGGCGAGGCCGACGCCCTGCTGCACATCCGCGCCAAGGACGTCCGGCACGTCGAGCAGGTGATCGAGCGCGTGGCGTCGGAACCGTTCGTCGTGCGCACCAAGAGCGCGATCGTGCTCTCCCGCCTCATCGACGACCCCCCTCACATGCGTAACGCGACGCCCCACCAGGTCTGAGGCCGATGAGGCGGCACGACACTGGCCGTCACATGGATGAAACATCGTGTAACCCGCCCGACCTCCTAGTTGTTGCCCCTTAAACGACATTTCGTTCATACGCAACAAATCGCCGCACATGTGGCGAAGAACGCAATCGATCCACGGGAGCGCGCAAGGTCCGTGCCTGGCCCGAACCTGCCGCCGTTCCTAGGCTGAAGCCATTCCTGACCAGCCGTTATCCGACGGAGTGATAGATGGCGCACAGCCGGCATTACCTCATGTGTCGTCCCGACTACTTTGCGGTCGAGTACGCGATCAACCCCTGGATGGACCCGATCGCGGGAGCGGACGCCGCCACCGCCGTCCGGCAGTGGGAGCGTCTCAAGGACGTCTACGAGGAACTGGGCCACACGGTCAGCCTGATCGACCCGATCGACGGCCTGCCGGACATGGTCTTCGCCGCCAACGGCGCCCTGGTGGTCGGCGGCCGGGTCTACGGCGCGAGGTTCGCCACCGCCGAGCGCGCCGCCGAGGGCCCCGCCTACCTCAGCTGGTTCACCGCCAACGGGTACGGCCCGGCCATGGAGCCGTCGCAGACCAACGAGGGCGAGGGCGACTTCCTGACCCTGGACGACGTCATCCTGGCCGGCACCGGCTTCCGTACGGCCATCAGCGCCCACAAGGAGGCCCAGGAGTTCCTCGGCCGCCCCGTGGTGACGCTCCAGCTGGTCGACCCGCGCTTCTACCACCTCGACACCGCGCTGTTCCCGATCGACGGGCGCAACGTGGCGTACTACCCGGGCGCGTTCTCGCCGGGCAGCCAGGAGGTGCTGCGGCGGATGTTCCCCGACGCCGTCCTCGCCTCCGCCGACGACGCCGCGGTGCTCGGTCTCAACGCCGTCAGCGACGGCCACAACGTGGTCGTCAACGTCGAGGCGGGCGAGCTTTCCCTGGAACTGAAGCGCCGGGGTCTCAACGTCATCCCCGTCGACCTGAGCGAGCTCCGCAAGGCCGGCGGCGGTCCGAAGTGCTGCACATTGGAGATCCGCGCATGAGCAGGACACAGGAGTTCATCGAGCTCAGCGAGCGACGCAGCGCTCACAACTACCACCCCCTGCCGGTCGTCGTGCGGGAGGCGCGTGGCGCGTGGGTCACCGACGTCGAGGGAACACGCTACCTCGACTGCCTGGCCGGGTACTCCTCGCTGAACTTCGGCCACGGCAACCCCAAGATCCTCCAGGCGGCGCAGGAGCAGCTCCAGCGGGTCACGCTGACCAGCCGGGCGTTCTTCCACGACCAGTTCGCGGACTTCTGCCAGGGGCTGGCCGACCTGTGCGGCAAGGACATGGTCCTGCCGATGAACACCGGCGCCGAGGCCGTCGAGACCGCCATCAAGGTGGCCCGCAAGTGGGGCTACGAGGTCAAGGGCGTCGCCCCGGACCAGGCGAACATCGTGGTCATGGAGGACAACTTCCACGGCCGTACCACCACGATCGTGAGCTTCTCCACCGACCCGGACGCCCGTGACGGCTTCGGCCCCGCGACGCCCGGCTTCACGATCGTGAAGTACGGCTCCGCAGAGGCGATCCGCGACGCGATCGACGCGAACACGGTCGCGGTGCTGATCGAGCCCATCCAGGGCGAGGCGGGCGTGCTGGTGCCGCCGGCCGGCTACCTGGGCCAGGTCAGGGAGATCTGCACCGAGAACAACGTGCTGCTCATCGCGGACGAGATCCAGTCGGGCCTCGGCCGCACCGGTGACACCTTCGCGTGCGACCACGAGGGCGTGGTCCCGGACATGTACGTGCTGGGCAAGGCGCTCGGCGGGGGCGTGGTCCCGGTGTCCGCCGTCGTCGCGAACGCCGACGTCCTCGGGGTCATCAAGCCCGGCCAGCACGGCTCGACGTTCGGCGGCAACCCGCTGGCCTGCGCCGTCGGCAGCGCCGTCATCGAGCTGCTGAAGACCGGCGAGTACCAGGCCAGGGCGAAGGAGCTCGGCGCGCTCCTGCACGAGCGGCTGCGCGGGCTCGTCGGGCAGGCCGGCCAGGGCGGCCACGGCGTCGTCGCGGTGCGCGGCCGAGGCCTGTGGGCGGGCATCGACATCGATCCCTCCCTCGGCACCGGGCGGCAGGTCTGCGAGGCGCTGATGCGGCGCGGGGTCCTCGCCAAGGACACCCACGGTTCCACGATCCGCCTCGCGCCACCGCTGGTGGTGTCGGAGGAGGACCTCAACTGGGCCGTCGACCAGCTCGCCGCCGTCCTGTCCGAGCTGGCCGCCGAGTAGGCACGCCGAGTTCCGGTGAAGGTGAACATCCAGTCGATCGCCAGCGGCGCGCCCCGGTGATCGGGAACGGGTTCACCCGGCTCGCGGTCACCGGCGACGACGCGCTCTGACGCACCCGTACGGCTCGCGCCTCAGGGCGTGAGCCGTACCTCGGCCAGTTCCTCGAAGGTGGGGCGGGCGGTGTGCCAGCGCAGCACCGCGGAGCGGCCGTCCAGGTCGAGGGACGCGAGCGCGTTGGGGAACCACGGGCCGTTGGTGATCTTCCACCGCAGCGCGCGGCGGGGCAGCCGGACCGTACGGGTGAGGATGCCGCCGACGACGGCGGCCACGCCGAAGGACCCGATCACGTTGGCGAGGCGCAGCGTGCGGCTGAGCGGGTTGCGGATCGGCGAGCAGACCGCCTGGTAGATGCGGGCGGAGTCCAGGTCGGCCGACGCCGGGCCCGCCGCCGCCAGGTACGAGTAGTGCACGTCCCCCGAGAGCAGCACGATCGTGGCGGGGGCCCTGCCCTTGCGCCCGGCGGCCACGTCGACGAGCACGCCGCCCAGCTCCTCGAACGACTGGCGGAACGCGCCCCAGTGTTCGAGGTCGAGCGCCTGGCGGATCTTCTCGCCCCAGGCGATCGCCCTGCGGCCCCACGCCCCGCCCGCGACGGCCTCGTTCCAGCTCTCGACGTCGAAGATGCCGCTCGGCAGGAAGACCGGGACCGAGGATCCGATGAGCAGGTGGTCGAGGTCGCCGGTGGCGTTCTCGGTGAACCAGGCCCACTCCTCGTCGTCGAGCATGCGCCGGTGGCCGGGGTCGAGCTTCCTGGCGCACCGGGTGTCGAGCATGATCAGGCGTGTTCTGCCGACATCGCGCGTGTAGCTCCACCGCGTCGAGGAGGGATCCTCGTCGGCCTTCTTCGCGAACGCGTCGAGGGCCGCGCCCCCGTCGCCCTCGCTCCCGTGCATCTCGGCGTACATGGGGTCGGCCTTGCGCTCGGACGGCGAGAGGTTGCCCAGGTGCTGGTAGACCCAGTAAGCGCCGAGCGCGGAGGTGATCCGGGAGGACCACCACGGCACCTCGGCCATCTTCTCCCGCCAGGCCACGGAGGTGTTCCAGTCGTCGCGCACGTCGTGGTCATCGAAGATCATCGCCGACGGCACGGTGGACAGCACCCAGCGGACCACCGGATCGGTCCAGGCCTGCCGGTACAGCTCGGCGTACTCCTCGAAGTCGACGATCTCGTCAGGACCGTCCTGCCTGCGGGCGTGGATGAAGTCGAGCATCTCCTGCGACGGCTCGTCGGCGTACACCTGGTCGCCGAGGAAGACCACCAGGCTCGGGATGTCGTCCCCCTGCAGCAGGCGCTGGCCGTACTCGCGGAGCACGTCCACGCCGTGGGTGGCCACGTGGGCGTCGTCGTGGGGGACGGTGGTCCGGCAGGAGCCGAAGACCACGCGGTCGAGCTGCTCAAGCGGGCAGATCTGGCTGTCAGGGAAGCCCTCGACCGGCCACACGCGCTCTCCGTCGAGCTCGACGGTGTACGCCCCTGTCGCCTCGATGTCGACGATCGCGTAGTGGTGACCGTGGACGGTGAAGGTGCGGTCGGCGGCGTGCGTGCCGTCCACCGCCACCGTGACCTCACACGGCTCGCTCGTCTCGACCCATATGGACGCGCTCGTCTCGTCGACATAACGCAGCATCGGCCCTACCAGCAAGTCGGGCACTTGACCTCCCCTTTTGAGCAGCGTTATGTACCATATGCGCAAACTCGTACTGGTGGAGGTCAGCCTTCGAGGGACCGGACCAGCAGTTCGAGCTCGTGCATGAGCCGCTCGGTGCGCTCGGCGCCGTACGTCGCGAGGATGGCCCGGTGGTGCTCGGCGATGCCCGCCTCCAGGCGGCCCAGGAGCTCACTGCCCCGATTTGCGAGGAAAACAGCCACTCTGCGGCGATCTGCCGGGTCATGGCCTCGGTAGACCACCGCCCGCTCGACGAGCCGGTCGACCGCCTTGGTCAGCGTGGGGTGGGGCATGAGCGCCGCCTCGGCGAGGTCGCCCATGGTGTGGCCGCGGCCGTCGGCGAGCGCCTGGAGGATGCGCCACTGGTCGACGGACACCTCCTCGGCCGCCAGCACCGTGGCGAGATCGCGGTTGACGCTCCGCTCGGCGCGGCTCAGAAGGTACGCCAGGGAGGATCCGAGCCCCGTCGTCACCGAGCGCACGGTCGAGTCCACCGCACCGTCCTCATCGGACTCCGCCGTCACCATCGAGGGCTCCCTTCGTCCGTGAGTGCGCAAGGAGGATACTCTTGCACGTGGCCGATCCTGTCACGGTGGTCATCGACCCCCTTGAAGCTCATCTGCTCAGGTCCGAAACGCTCCGCGTCGGCCTGGTGGTGCCCGTCTCCGGCGTGCTGGGCCTGCTCGGGCCGTGCGCGATCAACTGCGCAATGCTGGCGGCCTCCGAGGTCAACGCCATGGGCGGGGTGCTCGGCAGGCCGGTCGAGCTGGTCCTGATCGACGCCGGCAGGAGCCCGGCGCAGGTCGCCCGCGAGGTCCACGGGCTGGTGCGCGCGGGAGCCGTGCAGGCGCTCGTCGGCACCCACGCCAGCGACGTGCGCGTCGCGATCGAGCGCTCGCCGGTCGGCGCGGTGCCCTTCGTCTACACGCCGCCCTACGAGGGCCGCGCCCGCAACCCCGGGGTCTACTTCCTCGGCGAGCCGGCGTCCCGGCAGGTCGGCCCGGGTCTCGACTGGCTGATCGACCACCGTAAGGCGAAGCGCTGGTTCCTGCTCGGCAACGACTACGTCTGGCCGCGGCTGGTCCACGCCTCGGCGCGCAGGCACATCCGGGCGCGGTCCGCGACCGTCGTCGGCGAGCGGTTCGTCCGGTCCGGCACCACCGCGATGGCCCCGCTGATCGAGGAGCTGGCCGCCGTACGGCCCGACGCGGTGCTGCTCAACCTCATCGGCAGCGACCTGGTCGCGTTCAACCGGGCCTTCACGGCGAGCGGGCTCGCATGCGCGCGGCTGTGCGGGGCGCTGGAGGAGCACGGCCTGCTGGCCATCGGCGGCGACTCCACCGGCGAGCTGTACGCCGCCATGGGCTACTTCGGCAGCATCGCCACCGACGCCAACCTCAGCCTGGCCCAGCGCTACACCCAGCGGTTCGGCCCGGAGGCGCCGCTGCTGAACGGGCACGGCCACGGCTGCTATGAGGGCGTGCTCATGCTCGCGGCCCTGGCAGGTCGCGCGGGGAGCCTCGCCGTCCCCGCGATCGAGGCGGTCGCCGACGGCACGACGATCACCAGCGGTCGTGGCCTTCTCACCCTCACCGACCGCCACGTGCGGCAGCGGGTCTACGTGGGGCGGGCCGACGGGCTCGACTTCGACATGGTGACCTCCGCCTAGGTGTGGTCCCGCGGTGTGACCGGCGTGTAAAAGTTTCAATTGAAACCTTTTCGTTTTCAAGGAATACCCCTATCGTACGGCTCTGCCCCCGCGTTTTGAAGGAGCCGTCCATGTCCTCTCCCTCCGACATCTCACCCTCGTCCGCATCCCCGCCGGGGACCGGTCCCGGCGTGGAGCGCTTCGGCTACAAGCAGGAGCTGCAGCGATCGTTGAGCTTCACCGACCTGCTGATCTACGGCCTGATCTTCATGGTGCCGATCGCGCCGTTCGGCATCTTCGGCGGCGTCTTCCAGGCCTCGGGCGGGATGGTGGCGCTCGCCTACGTCATCGGCATGGTCGCGATGGCGTTCACGGCGCTGTCGTACTCGCAGATGGCGCGGGCCTTCCCGATGGCAGGCTCGGTCTACACCTACGCGGGACGCGGGATCGCCGCCCCCGTGGGCTTCCTCGCGGGCTGGGTCATCCTGCTGGACTACGTCCTCGTGCCGGCCCTGTTGTACCTCGTGGCGAGCGCGGCCATGGCGTCGTTCATCCCGGCCGTGCCGATCTGGGCCTGGCTGATCGGCTTCATCGTGCTCAACACCGTGGTCAACTACCTCGGCATCGAGATGACCGCGCGCATGAACAAGATCATGCTGGTGGCCGAGCTGATCGTACTGGCCATCTTCCTGGTCATCGGGCTCGTCGCCCTGGCGCAGGGCAAGGGGCACGGCAACGCGTTCAGCCCGCTGTTCGACTCCTCGACGTTCTCCTGGCCACTGGTGTTCGGGGCCGTGTCGGTGGCGGTGCTGTCCTTCCTCGGGTTCGACGGCATCTCGATGCTGGCCGAGGAGAGCCGCGAGGACACCCGCAAGCTCGGCCGTTCCATGGTCTACGCGCTCGCGCTGGCCGGCGTGCTGTTCGTCGTGCAGACCTGGGTCGCCGCCCTGCTCGCGCCCAACCGCGAGGAGCTGCTCACCAAGGGCGACCCGGCGGGCACGGCCTTCTACGACACCGCCGCGTACGCGGGCGGCCACTGGCTCAGCGTGCTCACCGCCGTCGCCACCGCCGTGGCCTGGGGCTTCGCCAACTCCCTGGTCGCCCAGGCGGCCACCTCGCGCCTGCTGTTCGCCATGGCCCGCGACCGCCAGCTCCCGAGCTTCCTCGGCAAGATCCACCCGAAGCACAAGGTGCCGGTCAACGCCACCTTCCTGGTCGCCGCGGTGTCGCTGGTCCTCGGCCTGTACATGAGCTCGCGCGACGACGGGATCACGCTGCTCGGCACGCTGGTGAACTTCGGCGCCATGACGGCCTTCCTGGCCCTGCACGTGTCCGTCGTCGTCCACTACGTGGTGCGCAAGGGCAGCCGCGACTGGTGGAGGCACCTCATCGCCCCGGCCATCGGCTTCCTGATCCTGCTCTACGTCGTCATCAACGCCAAGGTCGCCGCCCAGGTGCTCGGCTTCGTCTGGCTGGCGATCGGCATCCTCATCCTCGCCGGCAGCTACATGATGGGCCGGCGTCCGACCCTGTCCGCGATCAACACGGAGGTCTCCGAGTGAACGTCGTCTCCTACCAGCCCGCCGCCGAGGAACTGTCCTACACGTTCGGCGGACGACCCGCCGTGGGCAGGATCAAGCCGGGCACGGTCGTGGAGCTCTTCACCGAGGACTGCTTCGGCGGACGGGTACGCGGCTTCGAAGACCTCCCCTCGAAGGTATGCGAGTTCCCGTACCTGAACCCGGTCACCGGCCCCTTCCACGTCGAGGGGGCCGAGCCGGGCGACACGCTCGCGCTGCACTTCGTCTCCATCGAGCCGGCCCGCGACTGGGCGGTCTCCACGACGTTCCCCCACTTCGGGGCGCTGACCGCCACCCACACCACCGCGATGCTGCACCAGCCGCTCGAAGAGGTCGTGTGGTTGTACGAGGTCGACGTGGAGAGGCGGATCGTGCGCTACCAGGCCCGGCGCGGCGACTTCGGCGTCGAGATGCCGCTGGACCCCATGCACGGCACCGTGGGAGTCGCCCCGGCCGCCTCCGAGGCGCGGATGACCATCACACCGGACGCGCACGGGGGCAACATGGACACCCCGGAGCTGCGGGCCGGAGTCACGGTCTACCTGGGGGTCAACGTCGAGGGGGGGCTGTTCTCCATCGGTGACGGGCACTGCCGCCAGGGGCACGGCGAGGTCTGCGGCACCGCGGTGGAGGCGGCGATGAACACCGTCGTCGCCGTGGAGCTGATCAAGGGCGTCGCCACGCCGTGGCCGCGGCTGGAGGACGACAAGCACCTCATGTCCACGGGGTCGGCGCGCCCGCTGGAGGACGCCTACCGGATCAGCCAGCACGACCTCATCACCTGGGCGGCGTCGCTGACCGGGCTCGACGAGCTGGACGCCTACCAGCTGATCAGCCAGGGCGCCGAGGCTCCGGTGGGCAACGTGTGCGACACCAACTACACGATGGTCGCCAAGCTCCCGAAGGCGTACCTCGGCGGGCCGGAGATCTACGAGTCCGCCCACACCCGCCTGCGCGCCCTCGGCGACCAGTACCTCTCCTCCCGCTGACTCCTCCCGCTGGGACGAACAGTCCTCTCGCCGACCCCGACCGGCCCACCCGCCGACCTCTCCCCCACCGGAGCCCTCCCGCCGGATCTGGGCGGGGACGTCTTACCAGGAGGTGTCCATCTTCCCGCTGAGGGCCTGGGCGACTATGTCCTCGCAGATGGCGTGAGTGGCGAGGGCGTCCTCGGCCCCGATGACCCGCCCCTCCCGCACCGACGCGAGGAACTCCTGGCAGAGCTGCTCGATGCCGCGCTGCCGGGGGACGGGCGTCCAGTCGCCGCGCCGGGTCACCGTCTCCCCGCCTGAGTGGTCGACCACGTCGGCGAGGTTGACGACCCGGCGCTTGCCGCCGCCGCCGATCACCTCGCAGGTCTCCTCACTAGACCCGCTGACCCTGCTCATCACCCCGATCGCCGTGAACGTGGAACCGCCTGGCGGCGTCGTTTTCTCCCTCGACGACGCCGCTGAGCCCTCTCCCCTGCGAGACGTCCGCCCGGGGGCCGAGATGCCTTCTTCTCCGCCGGAGTCCGCGCGTCCGGAGAGATGCAGGACCACGTGCTCCAGGAGCCCGTCGCGGAGCCGCAGGTCTACCGACATTTCCGAAATATCGCCCGGCGCGAGAAATCGCAGCGTATCGACCACGTGGATGAAGTCGTCGAAGATCACCCGGCGCGGGTCGTCCGGCTGGCCTGCGCGGTTCTTCTGCATGATGACCAGATCGCGCGGAAGCTCCCGCAGCCCGGCGTACCCCGGGGCGTACCTCCTGTTGAAGCCGACCATGAGCGACCGCCGGCGCTCGCTCGCCAGCCGTACGAGCTTCTCGGCGCCGGCCAGGTCGTAGGCGATCGGCTTGTCGACGTACACGTGCACGCCGGCCAGCAGCAGCGACTCCACGATCTCCACATGCGCCCGGGTCGCGGCGTGCACGAACGCCGCCTCGATCCCGGCGTCGATCACCTGCTCGACCGACGTGTACCTGGCCGGTACGCGATAGGCCTCCCCCAGGCGGTCGAGCGTCGCCCGGTCGCGCGTACACAGCAGCAGATCGATCCCCGGAGTCGCCCCCAGAACCGGCAGATAGGCCTTCTCCGCGATGTCCCCGAGCCCGATCATCGCCACCCGCATGGTCTCCATGCCGAGAGACTACGGCCGCCGCCCTGTCACGCCGGACCGCGCTTGCCCAGAGGGAAGGATACCGGCGCCGGTTAGCCGACTACTTGCAGGAGGCCCTGCTTCCTCGCCCCCGCGGGCTCGGCGAGGCGCTGCGACTCCTCGCCGTTCTTGTCGAGCACCACCAGTGTGTTGCGAGTGGTGCCCGCGACCCGGACCACCAGGCGCCCGTCGGGCAGATAGAACGCGCCCAGGAGACGGCCCTTGACGGAGATCGCCACCTTCTCGCCGGACACCGTGTCCACGATGGTCGGCCTGAAAGCGGTGGGCCAGCCGCCGTCGCCCGTCGGCTGGCCCACGGGCACGACGTTCACGATCACGCGGCGCCCGTCGGGAGACAGGCTCTGCACGTGGGTGACGGCCCTGGTGCCCTTGACCTTCGCCGGCTTCCCGGTCTTCAGGTCGAGCTTGTAGACGGCGTCGGCGGTACCGGTGTAGCCGGCCAGGTAGCGTCCGCCGCCGGACCAGGTGAGATGGCAGACGCCGGGGGTCTTGCCGGCCTTGTGCCCGCCGGTGCCGTCGGCGTTCACCACCGTGACGGCGTCCGCCTTCGCCGTCGCGACGAACGCCACCTGCTTGGAGTCCGGTGACCAGGCCGGCGTCAGGCAGGGGATGCCTGTCGGCACGTTCCTGGCGACGGTCGTCACCCTGGTGCCGGCCTTCACCTTCACCTCCCCGCGTTGCGTGACCCAGGCGACCTTCCTGCCGTCGGGCGAGGCGGCGAACTGGGAGTTGTCCGAGGGCGCGCCGATCCTCACGAAGCCCTTCCTGGGTACGTAGCGGTCGACGCTGAACCCATGGTTGTAGGCGAAGTAGACCGCCTCTCCGGTGAGCGGCCGCGGCACGGCTTCCGTCTCGACGGAGGCGGCGGGCGTGAACGCGAACGCGGAGGTGAACATGGTGGCGAGCGCGGCACCGGCCAGTGCACGATTCTTCACAGTGACTCCCTATCTGTCGGTCGGATCACTGTAAGACGCCGCCACCGCCCCCAATGTTCACAGAAAACACCGCTCATCCCAGACGAGGCTATGTCCGACGCGATCACTACCCAGCCGCGCTGCCCGACCATCGGGAGCCATTGATCATCAGGCGCACCGAGTGCCTTGTCTCGGGATCCGAACAACTCGGCCGGCGTATGGACCTGATAACCCAGGCCTGACAGCAGTTTGCGCACGCTGCGGCTGACACTGTTCTCGTCGAGATAGAACTCAGGCGGCGTGGCCCAGGAGGATGCGGGTGGCGGTTCTGACGTCGTCGAGCGTGACTCCGAGCTCATCGACGATCACCTCGGGCGCCTCGCCTGCCTTCATCATGGCGGCGACCTCGGCTACCCGCGTCCGTGTACCGGCGAAGATAGGTTGCCCGAACGCCCGAAGCGGGTCGACCACCACATTCGAGGGAAGGCAGCTTCGCAGGCGCAGACTCCCGGGAAAGCCGTCCTCGGCACGCATGACGTAGTCGAGGTAGTCGGTCACTATCTCGCGGATCACATGCTGACCGGTTCTGGCCTCGATGAGCCCCGCACCGGCTTTGGTGCGTGAGAAGTCCCAGAGAACGTCGATGCCGTCCGTCGCCAGCTCGGGAGCCAGGAGGGCATACTCGTGCCCGAACTCCTTCTGCAGCCGTTGAAGCGCCGGCCGGATCTTGTGGGGCTTCACTCCCGCCCGCTTCAATGCGTCCAGGACGTACGCCTCGGCCATGGCCACGAACGGCACGGTCGCCGCCCGTGACCCGGCAAAGGGAAGGACATGCAGAAGCGGAGCTCCCCGTTCGTAACCCCGCGCCCAGCGGTTGAAGGTCTGCTGCCGGATATCGAGGAAGCGTGCGGCATCGCTCTGATTCAGCAGACCAGCCTGGGTCCTGATGTCGTCCATGTCGCGTTCCTCCTCCCCTTGCCGTGTCCGTCATCATCATCGCCGATCGACCATTCACCGGATAGGGCGCCCCGCCGCAGATGCACCCGGGGTGCGCCCTTTCATCGATCACGTTCCGAGTCTCCGTGCGCGACGCCTCTGATGTCACCGCAGAGGACCCGATCCCACTTCACTTACACAGCGTAGGAGTCTGGCTACGAGGTCGTACGGTGAACGAGGTCATCGTTCGGTCGGCTTGGTGAGCGGTGAGACGGCGCCGGCGGTGGCGAAAGCGCGGGTGGAGTGGGACGTACTCCGGTTGGGAGGCGTGGTGATCATTTGGTGGGGGTGGCTGGGCGCAGCCAGGTGATGGTTTGCTTGAGGGCTTCGTCCAGGGGGGTGGGGGCGATGCCGAAGGTCGTCTCGAAGGCCGAGGAGTCGACGATGAAGGGCCTTACGAACTGGTAACGCGTCTCCTCCAGCTCGCGCAGCAGGGGTGAGAGTACCCCGGCCGCACGCATCACCCAGTGGGGAAGGGGCCTGACACGGGGCGCGGGGGCGCCGGCGATCGCGGCCGTGCGCTCGGCCACCTGGCGGATCGTCAGCGCTGGGCTGGTGGGGACGTGCCAGGCGCGCCCCCACGCCCGCTCGTCGGTGGCGACCGCCGCCAGGGCACGGGCCACGTCCGGAAGGTACGTCAGGCTGTGCGGCTGGTCGAGGTCCGCGGGAATCCATGCCGTCTTCCCTGCCAGAATGGGCGCGGTGAAGCGGTCGCCGAACACCGACTGGGCGGACATCCCCGGTCCGAAGTAGTCGGATCCCCGCACCTCGGTCATCCGCACCCGCCCCGCCTGGTGGGCGGCGAGCGCGTCGGCCCACATCTTCGCCCGCACCTTCCCCTTGGTCCCAGGCGCGGCCATGGGCAGATCTTCGGTCATCGGGCGGTCGACCGGCCCGTACCCGTAGAGGTTGCTGAGGGTGACGAGCACGGCCCCGGTCCGCTCCGCCGCCGTGAGCAGCGCATTCGCCATCGGAGGCCAGTCCGTGGCCCAGCGGTGGTACTGCGGGTTCGCGCAGTTGTAGAGGGCGTCGGCGCCCTTCGCGATGTCGGTGAGCCGGCCCGCGTCCCCGGCGTCGGCCGCCACCCGCGTGACTCCCGCTACGGCCGGGCCGGATCCGGACCTGCTGACGACGACGACCCCGTGACCCTCCGCCGCGAGCGACTCGGCGAGCTGCGAGCCGACCTGTCCGGCACCGACGATGACGTGCTTGCCCATGATTCGATCTTCCTATCCTCGGGGGGTTCAGACCTGGTTCCAGACGATCCGCAGGATCGCGTTGACGACGAAGAGGGCGGCGAACACCACCGAGGTGGTGACGAGGCCGGCGGCGGCAGCGGCGATGATGCCACCGCCGAACCAGACGATCTCCAGGGCGGCGCGCCCGAGACCGTGCAGCGGGATGCTCGCCTTCGGCGACCCGAGAAGGCCCCACACGACGGCGAACAGCACCGGGCCGCCGACGCCCAAGAGGATCTTGAGCCACCAGTTGGAGCTGAACGTGAACCCCCAGTAGCCGATGGCCCCGTAGACGCCCAGCTCAAGCAAGAACATCAGGGCGGCGCTGGCGCCTTTGAACACGGCCTGCATCGTGCGCTCCAGTCCGTTATGGTTACATCGCTCCGCTTCGAGAGCAATGCTCTCTCAAGAGAGCACCTGTCGTCAAGAGCGGTGCTCTCGAATCCGTCAGGCACTTCAGGAAGTGCCGCAAAACCGGCTGGTCATCATCAGGTCGGCTCCCTCGGCCGCATCCCGCAGCCGATGACGCCGAATCGAGAGCCAGGCGTCATTCCCGGTACGGCAGATCTGCAGGTGGACGGACGGATCCAGCTACGAACTCGTGCCCTTCTGGGTCAACCCGATGATCGTCCTGTTCGTGGTGGCGTTCTGCGTCGGCGTGCTGGCCTGCCTCGCCGGGGTCGTCGTACGCCGCCGGAATCGCCCCGCGCCCGACAGTGCGGCGAAGACCGCCGGCAGAGCGTGAAAGCCACCGCCCGCCCGGAACGGTGATCAACCTCATGAGCTTGGAGGTGCGGCTACACCGACGTGAGCGTCGCCTTGGTGATGGCACCGACCTCGGGGCCCGCCTGGGTGATCACGTCCCCATCGGCCGACCAGATGCCCGAACGGCCGGCGGCCTCGGCGTAGCCGCCGCCGGTCGAGCCGGCGAAGCTGGCCACCGCCACCCAGACCTGGTGGTCGGTGGCGACGCGGCGCGCGCGCTCGTCTTGGAGTGCCGACTCTTCCACGGACTTCAGCGTGCCGGCGACGTAGACGTCGATCCCCAAGGTGGCGGTGTCGGACGCGTGCTGCGGAACACCCGTGTCCTTGCAGACGGCAAGACCGAGCCGCCAGCCGTCAACGTCGAGCACCGCCGGCTTGCTTCCGGGGGTGAACCGCTCGGCCTCGGCCGTGCCCAGCCACATCTTGCGGTAGGCCACGGTGGCCCCGGTGCCATCGACGGCCAGCATCGCGATGTGCGACCTGCCCTGCTCGCCCTGCAACGGCGCGCCGACCAGCGCCACCGAGCCCGTCTCCGCGCAGGCCTCGACGATGGGCGCCAGCCGGGGATCGTCAGCCGTGATGGCCGGGGCGTCCAGCTCGTACCCCGTCACGGACAGCTCGGGAAAGACCACCACCCGGGCACCCGCGGCCCGTACCGCCGCCGCGTGCGTCAACACGTTCGCCGCCACGTCGTAGGGCGCGCACAGCGGCTGGACGACGGCGATGGTAAGCGGCTCACGCATGCGACTCCCCACGCTTATAACAGGTCAAGCCGGCAATCTACGACCGATCATAGCTCTGCCCCTCCGGTCGTGGATTGTCCGCACGAGAGCCCCGGAGAGCGGTGCTCTCGATTCACGGCAGCGCTCTGGTAGGGTGACGTGGTTGACATCCTCCCCCTCGTAAACGAGGGGGATTCCCCACGGTCACCCATGGGGGTTCCTGCTTCGTCGCCAGTCGCCCGCCGGGAGGACTCCCCTTGAGGTCTTACACCGGCTCCACAGGCGTTTCATCTCTCCGCA
>NZ_JBFBIK010000052.1:0-48678 GCF_040685555.1 Sphaerisporangium sp. NPDC088356 | reverse complement strand
CCCACCCTGGACCAGGCGTTACGCGCCGCCAAGCAGGCCGGATACCCGTTCGTCATCGTGGACGGAACGCTGATCCCGATCGACCGGGTGGCCGCCGACCGGCCATATTACTCGGGCAAGCATAAGAAGCACGGCATGAACATCCAGGTCATCGCCGCCCCGGATGGCACGCCGCTGTGGACCTCGGGCTTGAGCTTTACAAGGCGATCCCCAAGGTGGTCCAGCCCCACGCCAATCAAGGTCATCGCAACCATGAAGGCGACGATACCTACCAGAACGAGCAGAATCCATCCCACGATGGCAGCCCGATCGCCAACTTCTGAAGCATGCAAGAAATACGGCGAAGACGTCAAAGATCGAAGTTTAGACACGACGCACTGCACTGTCTGGGTTTTTAGTGGCTTAACCCGTTTTCTGATGGTGGGGCGCGCTCGAAGATCGTGAACATCTTCGCCTGATGATCAAAATTGGCGGTACGTGAAGGTCGCTCGGCTGCGCCTATACACCGTGGTGCAGCCGAGCGACCAGCGAGTAACCGGGCAAGATCACAGGGCACAACGAGGGCACACGAAGCCATAAGACGCCAAGAAATGTCAAGAGGCGACAAGGGATGCAATCGCAGATCAGGCGCTGCCTCGCGACATCGACCCTGGTCTCAGCCTCCGCCCTTGGCGAAGTGCTGGTAGTCCTTGGCGCCGTTGAAGTAGCCGCCCCATTCCCAGCCGTACTTCTCGAACAGGCGGACCACGCGGTCGTCAGGGTTGATGACGCCGGGCTTGTGCAGCGGGCGCTTGGCGAACTGCCTGGCGTTGTCGTGGGCGACCGAACCGTCGGGCTCGACCCAGGGGTTCTCCCGGGGGTTGATGTCGATGGCCCTGCCGTACGAGTGCTTGGACCAGCTGCTGGCGCCCGTGGTCCTGCGGCAGTTGAACGCCGAGGTGTTGTCGGCCTCGATGGAGTCGAAGTCGCTGCCCTTGTAGACGTCGATCGGCACCATGCGGGCGATCGGGAACCGCCACTCGTACAGCTGCCGGAACTGAGCGACCACGTCATCGGTGACCCCGCGGTTGACGATCAGCTCCCCGGTGTGGGCCTTCTTGTCGAAGCCCCAGTACGTCATCGTGACCTTGCGCAGGCTGTCCGGCGAGACGGGGCAGCCGGGGTGCCACGAGGCCTTGAGCCGGCCCGCGGTGACCTCGGAGACCTTCGACGTGAAGGCCGGCGGCTCTGAGCGCGACGCGGAAGTGGACGGCGTCGGGGAGCCCTCATCAGACGGAGCGGAAGAGGCTTCGCCGGACGGCGAGGCGGAGGCCTGGCCGGATGGCGACGCCACCGAAGAGGACGGCGCCGGTTCCGCGGTGACGCCGGAGCTGGTGCCGCACGCGGTGACGGTGGCCGACACGCAAGCCAGGGCGAGAACGCCCAGGTGGCGAAGCTTTCGTATCTCGGACATACGCCAGGGTAAGGGCATCCCGCCTCCGCTCGTGACGAAATCGTGATGTCGGCCGAATGTGTCGGCGTAACCAGACCGTTCGGGTTCTGTGTCGCAGGTTTTACTCGAAAGTCCTCGCGCACATGTTCGAGGGCGCGCTACAGTCGTGGCCATCGGATCGAACAGGGGTTCGGGCCGAGAGGTCCCAGGTGAGGGGTGGTGTGCGATGGCGTTGCTCTCACCCCCCGCGAGGCAGGCGTGCGCCCCACCCAGATCTGCGACACGCCGTAGCCCTTTCTACGGAAATCTAGGACGGCCGCTATATCCGGTCATAAAGTCCGAGAGCGTGGACCCCGTGCGCAATCCCTATGCCCCCGGTGCGGGGCAGCGCCCTCCGGAGCTTGCCGGGCGCGATCGTGAGCTGCAGCAGTTCGAGGTCGTGCTCGAGCGGGTGGCCCGTGGCCGCCCCGAGCGCAGCATGGTCCTCACCGGGCTGCGTGGCGTCGGAAAGACCGTGCTGCTCAACACCTTCAAGTCGATGGCCATGCAGCGGCTGTGGGGCACCGGCAAGATCGAGGCGCGCCCTGAGCAGTCGATCCGCCGTCCGGTCGCCGCCGCGCTGCACATGGCGATCCGCGAGCTGGCCCCGCGTCACCGTGCCCCCGAGCGCATCGAGGAGTTCCTCGGCGTGCTCAAGGCCTTCGCCATGCGCGACCCGTCCGCGGCGAAGGGCACGTCCCACTGGTCGCCGGCGATCGACGTCCCCGCGGGCAGGGGCCGGGCCGACTCGGGCGACCTGGAGATCGACCTCACCGAGCTCTTCGTCGACGCGGCCTCGGTGGCGACCGACCTGGGCGTCGGCGTGGCCCTCTTCATCGACGAGATGCAAGATGTGCAGGCCCCTGACATCTCCGCCCTCTGCGCCGCCTGCCACGAGCTCTCCCAGAGTGGCGGCCCGCTGATCGTGGTGGGCGCGGGCCTTCCCCACCTCCCCGGCGTGCTGAGCGCCAGCAAGAGCTATTCCGAGCGCCTGTTCCGTTACGCGCGCATCGACCGGCTCGACCGGGAGGCCGCCGACCTCGCCCTGATCGCCCCCGCCGAGCGCGAGCAGGTCGAGTTCACCCAGGAGGCGCTCGACGCGCTGTACGAGGCGGCCGACGGCTACCCCTACTTCGTCCAGGCCTATGGCAAGGTCGCCTGGGATCTCGCGCCCGGCAGCCCCATCACCGCCGATGACATCAGGGTCGCCTCTCCCGAGGCCGAGGAGGAGCTCGCGGTCGGGTTCTTCGGAAGCCGTTACGAGCGCGCGACCCCCGCCGAGCGCGATTACATGCACGCCATGGCCTCCGTCGGCGACGAGCCCGTCCCGACGTCCGACGTGGCCGAGTTGCTCGGGCGTAAGCCGTCCAGCTTGTCCCCAGCCCGCGACAGCCTCATCAAGAAGGGACTCATTTTCAGCGCCGAGCGCGGCCTGATCGCCTTCACCGTGCCGCACTTCGGCAAGTTCCTCCGGGCGCAGCCGCTGTAGGCCCCACAAGCCGAGCGCAGTGTTGTGCGCTCCCATTGATCTCTCTACGGCTTTCTAGAGGGGAAGCTAGAGAGCCGTAGAGAGTTGAATTCGCGGTGCCGGGCGATCAAGAACGCCCTCTGCGGGCGCGAAGGCCAGGCTGGGGCCTTCGCGCCTGCCTTGATTGCACTATCTAGGGCTATCTAGCGTGCGGCCGATATGCCCATAGATTCATGCAGAGTCCCGTCGTTCCCGTCGGCTCCCACCACGGCCACCCGTACGGCCGGCCGCCGCCCGCTGAGGTAGACGGCGAAGACGACCTCGGCCTTGGCCCCTGCGGCGGTGCGTCCCGGGTAGACGAAGAACCGCCAGCACAGCTCGCGCCAGGTGTCCTCCGGTTCCACCGAGACCAGCAGCGCCGTGTGGGACCGCCACTCGCTGCTCGACCGCAGGCGTGAGAGCGCTCGGGCCGCCGGTACGGGCCGTTGCTCACAGGGCGCGCGGTACCTGACACGCGCGATCGCCTCCTCCAGTTCGGGAGACAGGAGCGACAGCAGCACGACGCCCGCGGCCAGCGCGATCGCCAGGTCCAAGGACAGGCCGGACAGCACTTCGGCCCCCGACACGGGGACGAGCGCCACGGCCACCGCCATCGCGGTCAGCGCGACGGCCCGGCCGATCGAGCGCAGGCCCACCGGCGAGCCGCTCGCCTCGCCGAAACAGCCGCACCCCACGTCGGGCCGACGGCGGCGCAGCTCCCACAGCACGTAGGTGGCGACGGAGAAGAACGCGATCGTCCCCCACCGGGGCAGCGGGTTACGGGTGAAGAGCAGGCCGGTGGCGAGCGTGATCTCCACGCAGGCGCAGAAGATCAGCATCGGCTTGCGCCAGCGTTCGGGGACGAGCATCGCGGGGCCCAGCCGGGTGAGCCCGCCGGGTTCGGCGTCGGTCCCGGCGGTCGCGATCTTGGCCACGCCCCCGAGAACGAGAAGCAGTACGAGCAGTATGAGTGCGGCAGTGGCGAGCGTTGTGGTCTCCACGGTCACCCCAATCCGACACGGGCGTTGAAGCATCCCTTGGCGAGGTCTCCACCGAGCTCGACGAAGGAGACCGGTGACAGTTCCACGATTCGCCCCCGTGGCGAGGTGCCGCATTCCACGCAACGGTCGCAGAAGCGCCCCGCGACGCATCCGCAGGCGATGATCGGTAGCACCAGGGCGCGGCCTTCGCACACGTTCCCGACGTACAGCATCGAGCCGAGCGCGAGGTACGGGAGACCGGTGCACGATATCCCCGCGTCCTCGCAGCCGGAATCGGTACGTTCCAACATCGGGTACGCGACTCCGGCCTCCCCGTCGTCGAAGGCGTCCGACCAGGCGGCGGCCCCGGAGATCCTCGACTGGATCCCGCCGTACGCGGGCGGGGGAGGCGGGACGGCCGTCGCCCGGTAGGCGGGCTGGGAGGTGGCGGGGAGCCGCGCGAAGGTCGTGCCCTCCATCCGCGTTCCGATGGCGTCGAACAGGAAGCCCGGTTCGAGCTGCGGATGCCGTACGCGAAGGCGTCCCGAGGCGCCGTAGGGGATCACGACCGTGCGCCTGCCCCGGTGCGGACCGCAGTCCAGCTCGACCGTCAGGTCCCTGCGTTCCTTGCCCAGCTCAAGGATCACCCCGGTGATGCGCGTGATGTCACCCCAGAGACGCTCGGCCACGCGGCCGGACTGCCGGGCGCGGACGACGACGCGGGCACCGACCGGAAGCTCGGCCGGAGCGACCGGCCGGCCGTGCCAGGCTGTGGCCCACGGCGCGATGACCAGCCTTTCCTCCACGCCCTCGCTGTTCGCAAGGACGACGAGGTGTGGGCTGATGTCCAGGATCTCGCCGGTCACCGCGCTCAGCGCCGGGCGCTCTTCCACCGCCGCCTGCGGCGGGACGCCGCTCCGTCCGAGTGCGGCGGATGCCAGCGCATAGCGACGCTCAACTCCCATCGGCCCCTCCCCGGTCGCCGTCGCGAGTCTTCCTCGTTGTCCGCTAGCGTCACACGGTTCGTCGCCGGCACCCTGGCTGGCGGGGCGATTATTTCCCCCCGTATCAGTGCGCGTAGCAAATTACCCACTCCAGGATGAACTACTCGCCGCCCCAGGGGGTCACCCGACTGTAACGATCTTTGCCGTTGACGGGGCGAAACCTGGATTGAGGATCAGCCGCATTATGGCTTCCGGCTGCGATTCTGACCACGAGATTCGAATGAATCATGGCCCTTCGTCACGGCATCGGTGATCGCATGAGCGGCAAAGACGAGGAGTTCCGCGAGTACGTGGTTGCCCGCGGTCCCGCACTGTTGCGCGTGGCCTACCAGCTGACCGGCCAGCCCGCCGACGCGGAGGACCTGCTTCAGGCCGCCCTGGCCAAGACCTACCTCGCCTGGGACCGCATCAACGACAGGGGCTCACTCGACGGGTACGTGCGCCGGGCCATGGTCAACATCAACATCTCGTGGTGGCGGCGCAGGAAGCTGGAGGAGTACCCGTCGGAGGAGCTGCCGGAGACCCCGGTCAAGGACGGCCCGAGCCCCGGGGAGATCCACGAGCTGCTGGAGGAGGCGATCAACCGGCTGCCCACCCGGCAGCGTACGGCGATCGTGCTGCGCTACTACGAGGACATGAGCGAGCCGGAGATCGCCAAAGCTCTCGGGATCAGCATCGGCACCGTGAAGAGCACGGTGTCGCGGGCGATGGCCAAGCTCCGTGGCGATCTGGTCGTCGTGGAGTCTCAGCAGCCGGAGGTACAGGCCCGGTTATGACGGACCGCGGGCCGCGGGCCTGGCCACGGAATTGACCGAGCGCTTGTCTCAGGAACGGCCCGGGGCCAGACTCGGAAAGCGGAGGTGGCACTGATGCGCAGCACCATGCCCGACTACCCGCTCACCATCGCCTCGATCATGAGGCACGGCACCGGCCTGTTCGGCGACCACGAGGTGGTCACGTACACCGGCGACGGGTACCACCGCCTGCCGTACCGCGAGCTGGCGCGGGAGGCCGCACGCCTGGCGGGCGCCCTGCGCGGCCTCGGCGTGGACGGTGACCAGCGTGTCGGCAGCTTCAGCTGGAACAACACTGCCCACCTCACCGCCTACCTCGCCGTGCCGAGCATGGGGGCGGTGCTGCACCCGCTGAACATCCGGCTCTTCCCCGAGCAGGTCGTCTACATCGCGAACCACGCCGAGGACGACGTCGTCATCGTGGACGCATCGCTGGTGCCGCTGCTCGCGCCGATCCTTCCCGAGATGAAGACGGTGCGACACGTGATCGTCATCGGCGAGGCGGACACCGAGCCGCTCGTCTCGGCGGGCAAGGATGTGCACGACTACCGCACGCTCCTCGACGCGGCGTCCGACGGCTTCGACTGGCCCGAGCTGGACGAGCGCGCTGCGGCCTCCATGTGTTACACGAGCGGCACGACCGGCCACCCCAAGGGCGTCGTCTACAGTCACCGGTCGGCCTATCTCCACTCCATGAGCGTCTGCACGGCGAACGCCGTCGGCCTCTCGTCCGGCGACCGGGTGCTGCCGATCGTGCCGATGTTCCACGCCAACGCCTGGGGCCTGCCGTACGCCGCGGTGATGGCCGGGGCCTCGCTGGTCATGCCCGACAGGTTCCTGCAGGCGGAGCACCTGACGAGGGTCGTCGCCGAGGAACGGCCGACGGTCTCGGGCGCGGTCCCGACGATCTGGGGGGACGTGCTGCGCCATGCCCGGCAGCACGACTCCGACCTGTCGTCCCTGCGGCTGGTGACGTGCGGCGGGTCCGCCGTGCCCGAGTCGCTGATGCGGGCCCTGGAGGCGGAGTTCGGCGTCCGGGTCGTGCAGGCGTGGGGGATGACCGAAACCTCGCCGCTCGCGACCGTGGCCCATGGCGACTCGTGGGACCTGCGTGTCACCCAGGGCAGGCTCCTGGCGGGCGTCGAAGGCAGGCTCGTCGGCGGGGGCGACACCGTGCTGGACGCCGACGGGGTCGCGGTGGGCGAGCTGGAGGTACGCGGGCCATGGGTCACCGGGGCGTACCACCTGGACGAGGACACCTCGCGGTTCCACGACGGCTGGCTGCGCACGGGGGACGTGGGCAAGCTCGACGCCGGCGGCTACGTGACGCTGACCGACAGGGCCAAGGACGTCATCAAGTCCGGCGGGGAGTGGATCTCTTCGGTGGAGCTGGAGAACGCCCTGATGGGCCATCCCGCCGTGGTGGAGGCGGCGGTCATCGGTGTGCCGGACGAACGCTGGGGGGAGCGTCCGCTGGCGTGTGTGGTGCTCGACGGTACGGCCGGAGTGGCGGAGCTCCGGGAGTTCCTGTCGGCAAAGGTCGCGCGCTGGCAACTGCCGGAGCGCTGGGCGTTCGTCGAGGCCGTGCCCAAGACGAGTGTCGGCAAGTTCGCGAAGCGCGCCCTGCGCGAGATGCACGCCCGGGGCGAGCTCACGATCGTGGAGAGCTGACCTCGCCTGGCTCGACCGCGCCCGCGGTGGCGCACGGCCGTACGACGTCACGGATGACTCGCAGAGCGCTCAGGAACGTCTCCAGCTGCTCGGGGGCGAGCAGCCCCGTGAACCAGGTCTCGATGTCCTTGAGATGTTTGGGGATGACCGCCTCCAGACGGGTGAGGCCGGCATCGGTCAGCGTGGCGTACGACGCCCGCCGGTCGCTGGCGCAGGCCACGCGCTCGACCAGGCCCTCGCGCTCCAGCCTGTCGACGACCCGGGTCACCCCGCTGGTCGACAGCGACGTCTGGGCTGCCAGGTCGCTCATGCGCAGCCTGCACGCGGGGGATCGCGCCAGGCGGATAAGGGTCTCGCAGTCGATTTCGGACAGCCCGGCCTCCGCGAAGACCGGGTTCATCTTGGTCGCCAGCCCGGCGTGGACCTCGGACAGCAGGCCCATCGCGGTGAGCCTCGGATCGTCAGTTGGAATCACGTTCACAGTCTAGACGACGTTAGTTGACGAGAGGAATATTCCTCGTGTAGACATCTGTTGCAGAAGACATCCGCACGGCAACTACATCGTTCACGGGAGATGGCACATGAGCACTCGCGCCTGGGAAGGCATCACGATCCCCGAGCCCGGCACCTTCGACCTGGATGTCGCGCACACCCGCATCGGCTTCAGCGCCAAGCACATGATGGTGAGCAAGGTCCGCGGCCGGTTCGGGGAGTTCTCCGGAAGCGTCACGATCGCCGAGAACCCGCTCGAGTCGTCGGCCGAGCTGACCATCAAGACCGCCAGCATCGACACCGGCAGCGCCGACCGCGACACGCACCTGCGCGGCGACGACTTCCTGTCGGTGGAGAAGTTCCCCGAGCTCACCTTCCGGAGCACCCGCGTCGTCAGCCACTCCGGCGACGAGCTCGTGGTCGTCGGCGACCTCACGATCCGTGACGTCACCAAGGAGGTCACGCTCAAGGTCGAGTACGGCGGCGCCGGCACCAACCCGTGGGGCCAGGAGCTCTTCGGCTTCGACATCGAGACCGAGATCGAGCGCGAGGAGTTCGGCCTCACCTGGAACGTCGCCCTGGAGACCGGTGGCGTCCTGGTGGGCAAGAAGATCAAGATCGAGATCGAGGGCGAGGCCACCCGCCGCGCCTGACACTGACGAGATCCGTCAGAGAGCTCCGGCGTGTCACGCGTGATCTCTCCGATGGTTCCTGCGTGTCCGATCGCCGTACGGTGTCGATGATCCGCGTTTCCCACACTCTGTATCCACAGCCTGTGGATACAGAGTGTGGGAAACCTCTCGTCCTGTGCCTGCCGACACGCCGATCCGGCGGTACCCCTCGGCTGACCAGGTGAATTGCGAGGAATGCCGGGGGACGATCGGTGACGGACCGGGGCATGGACGAGGGAGCGGCCGGTGACGAAGCATCCCTTCCGCGACATGTTCGGCCGCCACGGCGAATCCACTTTGCCGCTCAGCATCAAGGCCGGTACTCTGTGCTGAGCCAGTCGGGCTCCAAGCGAGCCGACGGGCTATCAGGAGGCTTCGCCTAGTCAGGTCTATGGCGCCGCACTGCTAATGCGGTTTGGGTCTACAGCCCATCCGGGGTTCAAATCCCCGAGCCTCCGCACATCAGAGGCCCTCTCCCGATTTCGGGACGAGGGCCTTTTTGATCTCTGTTGAGGGTCATAGTTGCAGTTCTAGTTGCAGTTGACCGCCGTGCCTTATGCATCGCCCCAGAGTGCGGACCCCATGCGCCTGCTCGCATCCTGCATCAGATCACTGGCGACGTGTGTGTACCGCTCGGTCGTGGTCACTCGTGCGTGGCCGAGGATCTCCTGAACCACGCGGATGTTCACGCCCTGCGCGACGAGGAGCGTCCCCGCGGTGTGCCTCGCGTCGTGAAGCCGAGCGTCACGGACACCGGCCTTCTTCAGGATCGACTTCCACACCTTGTAGTCCTCGCTCCGCTCCATCGGCCTGCCCCGTTGGGTCGCGAAGACGATGTCGTGATCCTCCCAGAGATCACCGGCCTTCTCGCGCTCGGCCGCCTGCCAGTCACGATGAGCCCGCAGGATGGGCAGCAGCTCCGGAGGGCATTGCAGGGTCAGCCGGCTCTTACCCTTGCGCTGCCGAAAGACCAGGCCGCCCCCGCGTCGTTTCGGGCAGCGGTCCGCGTGACCGGTGCACCCTTTCGGGCATGTCCGTGTCGGGCAGGTATGGCCGGGCTTCTTACAGCCTTCCAGGCATTTGGACTCGTGCTTATGCTCGGTGCACCGTTTCTTGCACGGCCACCGATGCCACTCCTTGCCGCAGGTGTGGGTGTCGTCGCAGCCGTGCTCCCAGGGCTTGCGCTGGACCTGGTACCACGCTTTGATCACGCCGGATTCGAGATCAACGAAGGACCAACGCAGCCCGAGCGCCTCGCCCTGACGGATGCCGAGCGAGAGAGCGACCGACCAGCGCGCCCCGTTCCGCCTGGTCTTGGCAACCTCAAGGATCTTCCGCGCCTCCTCGCGGGTGAGGGACTCGATATCGGGGTCGTTCGCCACGGGTGCATCAATCAGGGTGGCGACGTTGGTTGTGATCTTCCTGCGGCGGACGGCGATCTTCAGCGCCCGCGACAGGATGCGATGGATCTTGAGCACGGTGCTTGAGGAGAGGTCCCGCTCCAGCATGGTCGTGTATGCCTGGTCCAGGTGCTCAGGCGCGAGCTTGTCGAGCCGGTGACGGCCGAGCAAGGGAATGATCCAGTGCCGTGTCTTGGATCGGTAGTCCTCCAGCGTGCGCGGAGCCAGCTTGCCCGAGGTCACCAGTCGTTCACAGATCACGTCGAGGTACTCGGCCATCCACTCGGCGACGGTGGGAACGCGGCCCGGCTTACTGACGTGCCCCGTCTCCCGCTTGCCCTCCAACTCCTGAACCTTGCGCGTGACCTCGGACTCCGTCTTAGCCATGCGGTGCCGACGATCGGGTGATCCGTCTGGCTTGGTGCCGACCACGACCCAGCCATGCCAGAAGCCGTCATTGCCGAGGTAGATGGACGAACGGCCGTTGGGCTTCCGAGTCGCCATCACGCCACCTCACGGTGCGCAAGGCCGGCCTCAGCCTCAAGCGCACGGGCGAACTCAACGAGCGCCCAGGTGGGAACGAGCCGGTATCCCTCCCGCTTGATCGACTGAAGCTCACCGGCCTTGATCAGCCGGAACACGGCCGTACGGCTCATGCCGAGCGCGTCTGCCGCCTCTTTGGGACGGTAGAACAGCTTCTCCATGTTCATGCCGCCTCTCGCGTTGCCGAAAGATCTTGGGTGGGTTGTCCGTCTGCTCGTGCTTGGGCTTGCTGGAGTGCGGTGCGCCATCGTTGGCGGTTGCCGATTTCTTTGAGGAGTCGTTCGGCCAGGGCTGGCACGTCGCGATCCGATGGGGTGGCGACGCGCCACAGGTAGCGGTGCGGGTCGACGGGTGGCGCCTCGTCATCGGTTGCTGAAAGACCAAGTTGTTCCAGGACCCAGGCCCGGCGGTCATGCCTGTGTTCGGACAGGGTCTTACCGGACCACTTACGCGAGACCAGGACCCGGCGGCCGGTGTAGCCGAGGTGTTCGGGCTTGTGAGCCTTGCCTCGGCAGCCGCCCGGACGCATCCCGGCTTTGGCGCTTTTGGGCTGTACGCCGTAGCGCAGCCAGTTCGGGCATGTCGGGGCGCACGGCTCGTAGCGAAGGACGTTCATGAGCCGTTCCACGTGTGCCCGTATCGCGTCGCTTTCGGAGGTGTGGCATTCGGCCAGGGACTTGGTGAGGTACTTGGACAGGTAGTACAGCCCCTTGTCGGCCCCCGGCGACCCGGCGAGTACGCCCTTGACGTCGACCTGTTGGCCCAGGCGCGCTACGTGCAGGGGTTCGGCGTCCTGGTCGGCGTCGAGGAGGTCGAGTGCCTGTTCCCACGTGGGCAGCAGTTCGCCCGTTTCGGGGTCGAGGTAGTCGCCGGCCTGCCCGTCCTCACGGTCTCCGGCGTGCTCATCGGCGACCCACACCGGCAGGTGTTCGCCCTCGAAGTGGATCTCATCGCACGGTGGCCACCACACCTGGTGGTAGGTCGCCGCCGCTATGGCCTTGACCTCGGCTCGTGGCAGGGTGCCCCGCACGGCCATGTGCAGGTGCGGCGCGAGACGGCGTTGAGGTTCGACGGTGGCGAAGTACTGCACGTCATACCCGGCGACACGGCGAAGGTTCTGCACGAACCGGTCCACCAGTTTGGGGAAGTGGATCGCATCCCGTGCCGCCCGAACGTAGTCGTATGTGGAGGGGTCGACCGGAGTGCCGTCCGACTTCACTTTGCCGTAGCTGTCGCAGGTCAGGGTGATGAACAGCGACGGCCGGTAGACCCTGCCATCCGAGGCGGCAAACGTGCGCCCAACGGTGCGGTTCTCCCGCTGCCGCTTAGGCAGATCGGGAGCATCCTGCCGGCGACGAGTCGAGCGAGACCGCCGCGGCTTACCCGCCCCAGGGACCACGCTGCCCCGCACGCCCGAGGTGGCAAGCTCGTCTTCCAGGGTGGTGATCACCTCATCCCACACCGCTGTGTCCCCGCCGGTCTCCTCGGCCAGCTCGCGGAGCACATGGGCATCAGCGCGTTCCTCGATGAGCCAGAGCTGGCGTTCGGTCGGTTCGTTGGGTTCGGCGACCGGTTCGGCATCCAGATGCCAGCCCTCCCGGCATTGGGCCTTACGGAGCTGCACGGCCCTACGTGCGCACGGCTCGCACTTGCTTTCCAGCGTCGCGCCGCACGGGATGTTGACGATCTCGGTCTTGCCCGTCTCGGTGTCGGTGCGCTTGAGCGGGATGGGGCGGATACAGACGCCGTGCTGTTTGGCTACCTCGGTGATGACGTCCAGGGCCATCGGCATGGACTGGCGGACAGAGCGGGGGAGGTTGCGGTCGCCCGGGTTGGTCACGCGGCCTCACCGCCGTCGACCTCGGGGAGGGTGATCGCGGTCTGACCGCATTCACGGCACTCGACCAGCCCGCGCACGGGGTCGAGCCACAGCATGTTCAGGCAGCCGCACAGGGCGCAGCGCAGCCCGTCGAGGAAGTGAGCCAGCGTCATCGTGCCTCACCCGCCCCCGCGAACTCGGCCACCATGGCGCGGATGTCGAAGTCGGAGACGAACGCCGCCCGGACCCGGACCGGTTCGGGGGAGGCTTCCAGCCGCACGTACCCGACGCCGGCTCCACGTGAAGGGGTCGAGGAGATCTGATCGGCCAGCGCCCCACGGTCCCGCGCCCCGTCGCCGAGCACGAGATCAACCTGTGTGGGCTCGTCCAACCGTAGGGCGATCTTGTCGGGGAACAGGTTCCGGATGCTCAGGATCTCTTTGCGCGGGTCTTGGAGCGCGGCCAGGACGCCGACGCCGACCGCCCGGCCTTGTGTGGTGAGGGTGGCCAGGGCCGAGGTGATGCGTTCTTTGAGTTTGCGGTCGGTCTGGTAGGCGGTGAGGAACGCCACCTCATCCACGACCACCAGGACGAACGGGTCCTCCACGGTGGGGACGTGGTTGCGCTGGACTCCGGCGAACCGGCCCGCTCGCTCCTGCATGACCTTGACGGCCGCTTCGAGCAGGTCGGTGCACGCGCCGGGGTCGGCGGCGTACCGGTCCCCGAACAGCGCCTGCCCGTAGGACAGTTCCATGAGCTTGGGGTCCAGCGCCCAGACCTCGACCAGCCCGGCGCGCATCGCGGGGAGTAACCCGCGGATGGCCGACCACAGCCACGAGCCTTTGCCTGCACCGGTCGCGCCGGCCACCAGTACGTGAGTCCCGTGCAGCTTGAGGAGGTACGGGGCGCCGTCCTCCCGCAGGCCGATCGGGACCGCCGACACCTGCACATCCCCCGAGATGGGCAACGCGGGGATGGGCGTAGAGAGTAGATCACACCGGGGGAAGACCAGGGTCATACGGCCGGGTTTGCTCAGCTTGACCCGGCATTCGGGACCGGCGAACCCGTGGGCGAGGTTGTCGGCCTTGTCCTGCCAGTCGGCCGCCGCCTGCCCCGACAGCATCTTCACCGTCACCACATCGGCGGTAGCCGTACAGGCGACCTTGAGCAGCCGGGGAAGGTACTCACGGCCGCCCACGTGCTTGGCAAGGCCAGAGACGACCATGACCGGTTGCCAGTGCCGCCGGTAGGTCCACATCCACCGCCACCACGCCCGAAGCCGCAGCCCCACCCCGGCGGTGAACGAGACCGGATCGGTCAGCCGCCACCCGAGCAGGGAGGAGGTGACCGCGACGACGAGCGCCAGGGCGACGCGCCACCCGTACAGTAGGCATAAGACGAGGGGGACGGTGACGATCAGGCAGGCGACCGGGTGCCGCCACACCATCCGGACCAGGCCCACCACGGCGCGGAACAGCATCGAGCAGATCGTGAAAATGGCCGGAGTGTTGACCACGACGGGCCGGAACACGACCGAGTTGGGGACGGTGGAGACGATGTCGCGGGTGTAGTCGCCAGGGAGTTTGCGCAGCATAAGCTGAACGCCTCTTCTCGTGAATTTGAGTCTCAGGGGGAGAGAGATCGGGGGCCGCCGGAAGTTGGCGCTTCTGGCGGCCCCGCCCGAAAGGTCAGGCAGCCTTGTCCGGCGTCGCCTGCTTGGCGTGCTCGTCGCGCAGTCGCTCGCAGTCGGCCAGGAATGCCGCCGCAGCCGTCAGCAACTCCCGGGCGAAACGCACGTGTACGTCGGTCACGCGGGTGTTGGCGGTCAGGCCGATGCTCATCTGCGTTCCGGCGTACTCGACCGACACGAACGCGTGCGGGTCCTCCTTGGAGGGGTGATAGAACACCCGCGCGTGCTCGTCAGGGGTGATGTACAAGCTCACCCGAGGAGAGGTGTCCGGCTTCATGGTGATCGTGGTGTAGCCGTACCCGCTCATAACGCAGTCGCCTTTCTCTTGGACTCGCGGCCGAGCTGGTTGCGGTGCAGCCGTTCGACCTCCTCGGCGAAGGTCCGCGCCTGCTCGGCCAGCTCACGGGCGAACAGCACCGAGGTGTGGTCCACGTGGTTGGCGTGCAAGGTCACCTTGATGACCGAGTTTCCGGCCGAGACCTCGAAGATCGGCGTCCGGTGCGGGTACACGAAGCAGGCCGAGCGGCCACGCCCGTTCACGTGCAGGGTCGTCACCTGCCAGGACCCGTTGACGCGCCCACCCATCAGGCGGCGTCCTTACCACTGACGACGGGCTTGGCAGCAGAAGCACCTGCCCGGGGAGCGCGCATCGCGCTTGCCCGGAACGAGTACGCCTGCCTCTCACTGTTGACCCACGGCGTCACGGTCATGCCGTCGAACTCGACCGGGATGAACGGCAACCCCTGGAGCGGAGCGGGCGGCACCGGCTGGACCGGGGAGCTGACCTTGACCTTGACCGTCTTGTCCCTCGCGTCCGGGTCGCAGTCGATCACGGTGACCTGCCACACGAACTCTCCGGTGTTCTTGTCCCGCGCGTACACCGGCTTGCCAGCCGTCGAGGCCCCGAAGTCCTTGACCTGCTCGACTTCCCCGACCATGTAGCAGCCCATCGGGAAGACGTCCTCGAAGTTGATCGGGATAGCACCTCGGATACCCATACTCACTCTCCTGTCGACCCCCCTAGACAAGTACGGCCAGTCACCGAGAGGAACTGTCTAGGGGGCTATGCATCGAAGGGTAAGTGACTGTTGGGCCTTCTGTCTAGGGGGGTCGACGCGCTGAGGCAACATGCTGTACCGAGAGTTGAGGTACGGAGCAATGACGCTAAGCTTTGGCGGGTCGGTGGCCCCTCGCGCGAGTCGCTGGCGGGTGAGGGTGGCAGCCCTCACCCATGGTAGAACGCAGTTCCCTAAGGGTTACAGGTTCCAGCCGACCCAAAGCGCCCGGCGGCGTCCCCGTCGCCGGCCGCTCCACCAGAACGTTATTTTGCCCTTCATGGCGCATACCTCCTTTGTTGAGATCAATACACGCAGACAGCAAGCCGACCTTGCCGCTTGACGCGATTCTCGTCGCGAACATACCAGTCGCGATGGCCTTACACATAACGCTGACAGATGGTCATGAGAAGCGAGCGCAACGGACTGCTGTGGCCCACTGATAAGACCCTAAGGATGCACGGGGTTAGGGCATTTCGGGGTGAGGGGAAACCTCATCAGGGAAGTATGGTCTTTGGGTTTGGTTTCGGTGATGGGTTAGGTCTTACAGCCCATGATGGTTAGGCCTTCGAGGGGTTTGGTTGTTAGGGAAACCCCGAAAGGAAAGTTCCATCTCTTGGGCCGAGCCGTGATGGGTTAGGTCTTACAGCCCATGATGGTTAGGCCTACGAGGGGTTTGGTTGTTAGGGAAACCCCGAAAGGAAAGTTCCATCTCTTGGGCCGAGCCGTGATGGGTTAGGTCTTACAGCCCATGATGGTTAGGCCTACGAGGGGTTTGGTTGTTAGGAAACCCCGAAAGGAAAGTTCCATCTCTTGGGCCGAGCCGTGATGGGTTAGGTCTTACAGCCCATGATGGTTAGGCCTACGAGGGACCGCTGGCAACTAACCTCAGGTCACGCACTAGGCGGTGCTATGCCATATGAACGTGGATAGCAGTGGCATCATCGAAGGTCTTACCGCGAGGCCAACGGTCGCCGCCGAGGTCAGAGCGTTCAGCATCCCTGACGCGTTGAATGAGCCCGGCCGGGCCCTCTTGGTTGAGGATGTCGAGACCTTGCCGCCAGGTGGCGAGCCTGAACCGATCGACCAGGCGAGATGCCCCATCACTGAGGAGCGCGGCTTTGTCCACACGGTCAGCGGGAACGGCACCGATCAAAGCTTGTTCTGCGGCAAGAGGATCAGCAGAGGCGACCCAGAAGCCGTCGTCACGGTTTCGGTGATGCTGCAGCGCTTCGATGTACTCGCGGAGCGCCCGCTTGTGTTGGGGACTTCCGCCGGGCAGGGAGTCCATGCGGGAGCGGTAGGGCGCTCCCACCTGTGCCTCACGGTCGTCACAGATGACCATCGGCTCAGGAGAGCCAGCGACGTCAAGCACGAGAACGGAGTCAGCGAGCACCAGCCATTGCAACTCACCGCCGGTACATCGGAGCATGACCACGGTTGCGGAGGGGGAACCGGGATGGGAGACATTGCAGGTGAAGTCATGCATGGATGTGACGGCCTTGATGCCCTCACCGAGGATCTCGGCCAGGGTGTCGGCGCTTTGCGTCATCGAGGCGAGCAACGTCGACCCGAGCATCCGCGTATACCAGGCCACGCCGTGCGAACAGCCGGACTCCGAGCCCGGAGGGGTGCCCGCGCCGTCGAGGAGGACCACGGCGTCAGGAGTAGCCGCCACGAAATCCTCGTTCGGCCGGGTCGAGCTGGCGGGTTCGGTGGCGAAGGTGACGCGCACGCTAATTCTCCTCGTGCCGGTAGAGCGGACTGACTAATTCCACCTTCAGCGTTTCCCCCGTTGCCGGGTCGTACTCCACCCCCACCACGGTGGAAAACCGCTTGTCGGCTACCTGACCCCACAGCGTGTTGATCTCAGAGACGATGAGGCTGACCACGCCGAGGGTGCCTTGCGGATGGATACCGGTGAACACGAGCACGTTGCCGTGCCCGTCCGGCCGAGCCAGACGACCAAGATAGGCATAGTCCACGCTGGTGGCCGGGGTGCTGTCCTCACCTGACCTATAGATCTTGCTGGTACGGCTGTCGCGGATCGTCCATGGCCCGTCGTCGGCCTTGACCCACTCCAGCACCGGATCGGACTCATACAGAGCGCCCATGACCGGCGAGAGCCGAGGACCGCAGATCACGATGAGGTTGGGGCGGTTCAGGTCGATTTCACCGCCCAGGGGGACATGCCCCAGTTCGACCGGCAGCTCGAACCCTCGTGCCAGATCCTCCAGCCGCTTGCTCGCTGTGACATCTTCCATCGCGACCACCGGACGGCCCTTGATCGCGTCTTGTTTGAGCGGAGTGGCGATCGTGATCGTGCCCTTGCCGAGGAACGCGCCTTCTGGTGCTGGGCCAGTGTGGCGGATCTGGTGAATCCGGCCCCGGGTAAGGCCGGCCGCCTGCGCGATCTGAGCGTATGACATGCCCTGTGCGTGCAATTCCTGGATCACCCGGCGCCGTAGCCGGGCGAGTTCTGTCACTTCTTGTTGAGCGGCGTGGAGACGCTCGGTAGCCGCCCGGAGAAGGACATAAGGGTCTTCAATGGCGGCGATACGTTCGAGCTCGCTCAACGGCACGGTAGTTCCCTCTCGGTGGTACTCAACCGAGTCTAGGCCCCTAGACAGAACGTCGTCCATCTGGACGGACAACGTTGGTTTCACCCGTTCGCCGTTATCGATGCTGATCGCGCGCATGTGCCAACGTCTATTGGGGATTCCGCGAGGGCTCATCGGTCACACCGGCTACCTGGCCATGCCGGACAAGACGGCCGCCCATAGCTCCCGGCCCTGCCGTACTCGCATCCGGTGCGTCTCGGTGACCTCCGGGCGTTTTTCGTTCTGCACGGTACGGCGTACGAACGCCATCCCGCCCGCCTCGCACAGTTCGAAGAACACTGCGCGGCAATCACAGGTCCAGGCCACGACACGCACGCGGGTTGCATCGACGGGAGGGAGCCAGGCCAACCGCTCGCAGCCGGATTGGGGGAGTGGGAGATGAGGACTGAGGCAGTCGGTCATGCACTCGACGCCCCCGACCCCTGCCAGGAGGTCGCAGGCGTGGTGGCGACAGCCTCTACCAGGAGCATCGCCCACACGGTGCGACCGTTGTCATCGCCCCGGACGCCGTAGGAGTCGGCCAGTGCGCCGACCAACAGCAAGCCACGCCCGCTCTCCTGCTGCTCATCCGGCAAAAGCATTCGAGGCGAGCGTGGCCCACCCTCGTCGGTGACACCCAGCCACACGCGGTCGTGCTGTGCATGGATCATGACGTGAAAACGGCCGCCGAACCTGTTGGTGGCAGAGTGCCGGATCGCGTTGGTAGCCAGTTCACTCACGATCAGCTCGGCCGCCTCCACCACCGGCCAGCCCATGAGGAACGTCGTCACAAACCGGCGAGCTTCCGTCACCGATAGGGGAGAGCCGAGGAAAGATCGAGACATGCGCCAAGCCGCCATGGATACGCTCCGTCGTCTAGGGGGCTATACGACCCACGTCAGAAGCGTATGACTCGCGCTCGCCAAGTCTCAAGGAATTCGACGCATAAATGCGTCAGCGCTCGAGCTGGTCTGCCAACTGCCGGAAATCCGTCCCGATTTCACCCAGCAACGCCCGTAGCCCATCCCCGTACACGGCCACGTCGGCGAAGGCATCGAACAGCTCCCGATGCGCTGCCGTGCCCTCTTGATCGGTGACCACCACGTCACCCGTGATCGCCTCAGCCACGCTCACCGCGCCATCAAAGATCGTGAAGCCATGCAACGGGAACGCCGGCGCCTCCACCGACCACGGCACCACGCCGAGCCGTACATGATCGAGCGTGGACACCTGAACGAGCCGATCAAGCTGCGCCATCATCAACGACGGCGACCCCGGCCACGTCCGGACCGCCCCCTCAGTCAGCACGAAGGCGAACCGCCGGCCCCCCTCGAACAGAACGGCCTGCGCCTGCACCCGGATCGCCGCAGCCTTGGACGCGTCGTCCTCATCAACCGCCCGCCCAATCGTCAACGCCAACCGCGCATATTCCGCCGTCTGCAACAGAGCCGGGATCATTGCCGAAGAGAAACAGATGACCTCAACGGCCGACCGAAGCCGCGCCGCATCAGCCGACTCACGACCGGCAAGCCCCCCGCGGAGCCGAGACACCTCATCACGAAGGCGAGCAATCAGCGCATCCAACTCCCCCCGCTCACCGGCCCCGAGCCCCAGCGCAGCCGACACCCGCTCGACCGTCTCCGGCGTCGGCAGAAGATCACCGGTCTCGATCCGCGAAATCGTCGACTGCCCGACCCCCGCACGCCGAGCCAGCTCCTTACCCGTAAGCCCAGCACTCCGACGCTGCCGGCGAACCAGCTCACCCAGCTCCCGCAGCCGTCCCCGCCGTTCTTCCACACCGAGCGTTCTACCACCACGATGACGAGCAGCGCTGATGCTGAGCGCGGATCTTGCCGAATTGTGCTTATAGGTATCAAGCGCGGCGGCGCTCGCCGCCGCGGCACGGCCCGCCGCCCGCACGCCCGGCCGGGCGTGCGGCGTGGACGCCGGTCCCGGCCAGCGGCGGGAAAGCGGGCCGCCCGCCGTACCAAGGACCCGCCGGTGACCGATCTCCCCGGGCGGTCGGGGACGCGCCGCCGCCCAGATGCATCATCAGGCGGCCCCACTGAACTGCCCGAGACCGACAGGTCGTCTCTCGAAATCTACCGTCCGCCAGCGAAGGATCATGATATCTGCTGAAATGTACACATGTATCTTGAGCAACTAGAAATAGACCGCTTTCGCGCCTATCGTCATGCGAACGTTTCATTTCCCGAACACGGCTTGCTGCTCATAGCCGGCGCAAATAACACAGGAAAGAGTAGTTTCCTAACCGCGCTGGACGTAGTTGGTGGGCTCGGCGTGACTTCTGAAATGTATCACGGCGGTGGTGTCCCACCACTTCTTAAGGCAAGATTTCGGTTATCGGAAGATGAGCGTGCATTCATAATTGCGAGCCTTGCCCTCACCTCGCTAGAGTCGGATGAATTTCGCTGGCTAGAGTGGGAATTCGCCGTATCGCCGAAGGGTGAGAGAATGGCCGCGCGAATTAGCACGTCACGAAGCAATGGACAAGCTCATGTCATAGCCGAAGTTGTCCAAAATCCTAATGATAATCTGTGGGATGTAAACCTAATTGCAGGTCTAAATAATTATCAAATAGCTGGACAGGATTTTTGGCAAGTTAATACGCGCCTGCGAACGGGAGGCACGCCTCAGTCGCTGGAAGACATATCTATTCCCGAATTATCTTCCATTATTTCGCAGCTTCAGGAATGGCGCAAACGATTCTTCCACTTTCCGGCCCATCGCCCGGGGACTGCGCGTAGCCAAAACCTAAGCTCGGTCGAATACCTAGACCCTACCGGTTCGAATTTGACGGCAGTATTGTTGAACATAAATACCAATCATCCGGATCTGTGGAATGAACTACAGGAGCTAATACGTCAAATTGTCCCAGATGTAGGGCAACTTCGTGTACCCACGCGCGGTAGCCAAATGGAGATTACCTTCAGGGATCCTTACGTTGATGATTTGCATCATAATATAAAGGATCTGGGTACAGGGGTGGAGCAACTACTCCTTGCGCTTGTCGTAGGGCTGACTCATCCCACGCCGGCTGTGGTCGCCATAGAGGAACCAGAAACGGCTCTACACCCTTCAGCGCAGCGTGCATTGCTAGGGCTACTACGTTCTTGGTCGCATGACCGTCTTTTCGTCGTAACTACGCATTCCCCAGTTTTCCTGGATACGAGCGAGGGCGCAGCTAAAATCTTAGCCGTACGTCGCGAAGGGGGAGCATCGACTATCGAACACGCAAGTTCGACTGTAGGCAGCGTACTCGGAGAACTCGGTGTGCGTCTCAGCGATGTCCTTTCTGCGGATCGGATCCTTCTAGTAGAGGGCCCAAGTGACCGCGAGATTCTGAGTGTGTGGTATCCCCAAATTCTGACAGACCCCCGCATTGCCGTAATACTTGGGGGTGGGGGAGAGAATGTCAAATATGCCAGTGTTCTTCAGTCCTGGTTAGATACAGCGGATCGACTTGGAGGGCGACGTGTTCTGTATGTGAGAGATCGGGACGAATTACCCGATCGTCTTCTGGCAGAACTGGATAAATCTCAAAGTGCTTTCGTGCTCCCACGTCGGGAACTGGAGAACTATCTCCTTGCTCCTGAGGCGATTGCCCGGGTGCTAGAGACTTATGGGAATTGTAGCGGCCTCACAAAAGAAATGGTGACCTCCACCATCAAGGAAGCGGCGAATGCACTGCGTAGCAATGTAATTCTGAAACGCGTGTGCTGGGAACTCGTACCTGTGCGACTCGTGGACAATTCCCTAAGGACGAAGCTGGCTAAGAGGCAAGCATCCCCTGACGAGCTGATTGAAGCAGTTGTGGAGCGCATTCCTGAGCGTCCGAGCATTGCTCATAAAATCAAGGATTCATGGGCTCATGCAGAAGTCGAAACCAATGCTCGCTGGGCGGAACATTGGGAAGAGATGGCGCCAGGAGCCGACATGCTCGATGCTATCTGGAAAAAGTTCGTTGGCCGAAGATATGACAAGCAAGTAGACGGAAAGAAGCTTGCTCAGAACTTGGGTCAAGCGCCTACTGAGCTCGCCGAGGTGATGGAACGCTTTTTGTCTCGCGATTAGTCTGGCATAAAGCCTCCGGCGGGGGCCTCGGCTCCGGGGTGGTCTTCTGCGTGACCGCGAGGGCCGTAGGTGGCTGAGGTGGGGCTGATCACCCCGTCTGCCGCGACCCAGGCGAGCCCAGCAGGCCGGCTTCTCCGGCACAAGCCCGTCTGTGGCCGTTGGCGTCCCATCACCGAGGAACGGGGGCCGGTGGACGTACACGCGAAGACGGGCTTGTGCCTCCGTCGCCGGCCTGCTGCCGCTTCGCGGTGGGTCGAGGCAGACGGGGTGATCAGGTGGGGGAGCTGTGCGGGGCCGCACGGGGTGAGTGCCTCCCTAGTTGCAGTTCTAGTTGCAGTTCGAGCCAGTACGACGGGGTTCCAGGCGGACCGGCGCGGGTCGTTGGTCCAGGTGGAACCGCCCTGAACGGCCAGGATCCGAGCTGCTAATGCGGTTTGGGTCTACAGCCCATCCGGGGTTCAAATCCCCGAGCCTCCGCACTTCAAAGGCCCTCTCCCGTTATCGGGACGAGGGCCTTTTTGATCTTCGAAGACGGCCCATAGTTGCAGTCGCCCCAAAGTGCGAACCCATGCCGTCGGAGGTAATCCGATGGACTGCGCGAGACCCAGGAAGGGATCGTGGATCTGCCGGCGACCTCACCAGCTCATGGGGTGGGATTGATATGCCTGATGGATGGCAGTGGGACAGCACACTGTTTCAGGGAAGTGCAGCCTATTACGAGCGCGGACGGCTGCCGTATGCTCCGGGCTTCGCCGAAACACTGGCCACGGTCCTCGGCCTGGACGGCCGGGGCCGACTTCTCGATGTTGGCTGCGGGCCGGGCATCGTTACGCTCGCCCTGGCGCGGTTCTTCACCGAGGCGGTTGGCATCGACCCAGATGAAGACATGCTGGCCGAGGCCGAGCGACAGGCCGAGCCTCGCGGGGTGACGAACGCGCGTTGGGTGGCCGCCCGCGCCGAGGATCTGCCGGCCGGTCTGGGGGAGTTCCGGGTCGTGGTGTTCGCCCAGTCCTTCCACTGGACGGATCGTGATCGTGTCGCTGCGACCGTGCTGAAGATGCTGGAGCCGGGAGGCGCGTTCGTCCATATGAGCGACCTCAAGGAGCCACCCGCCGAACCGGCGCCACCACCGCTGCCCGCTCCCCCGTACGCGCAGATCAGCGACCTGGTGCGTCGGTACCTGGGCCCGGTACGCCGCGCGGGGCAAGGCACGCTCGTCAACGGCACGCCGAACCGGGAGGACCTCGTCCTGGCACGGGCCGGGTTCGAGAACTTCGAACGACATGTCGTGCCGGCCGGGGAAGTGGTCAACCGCACCGCGGACGACATCGTGGCGTGGGTGTTCTCCCGATCCGACTCCGCCCCTCACCTGTTCGGCGACAGGTTGGAGGACTTCGAGCGGGATCTGCGCGCGGCGCTGCGGCAAGCGTCACCCGGCAACCGCTTCGCGGAGCGTCTTCCAGCAACCGAGATCATGACCTGGCGCAAGCCGCGTGGCGAGCGCTGACGGCAACGTCGCGACGGCCCGCGGAGGCGGGGCCGGCGGGTGGTCATGGGAGGGCGGCGGCGATTCGCTCGCGGAGATGGGGTTCGTGGGCGGGGTCGGTGCACAGGGTCAGGGTTAGACCGGCCTTGGCGGCGTCGGCTAAGACGGAGAGCAGAGTCGCGAACTGTTCCGGGGGTTCGGCGCTGAGCAGGTCCTCGGCGTGGTCCACGATGAGGGCGACGTTTCCGGTGCTGGTGGCGTCGCGCAGGGAGTCGGCGAGCGCGTCCCAGTTGCGGCCGAAGTAATCCGGAAAGCGCAGAACCCGCGCCGCCTCCTCGAAGAAGGCGGCGCGGGTCTGGCATGAGCGCCCGTCGACGACCGCCGGCGCTGGGCTGGTCGACACCGTCAGCCATTGCGGCAGCGGACGTGCGGCGGATGTCATGGAGTGTTCCTAGAGCCGGTAGAAGTCGGTGTAGTGGTTCGGCGAGAACCAGACCACGCCGCTGCTGCGGTTGACCACGATCCGGTACGCGTCACGCGCGGCGCCCAGGGCCCGGGAGTACACGTCGTACTCGTAGTAGGTGGCGCCGCTGGGGAGTTGGCCCTCTCGGTTCTGGAAGCGTCCGCCGGTGTAGTTGTACTTGCCGTCCGGCCAGGAGTACCAGCCACTGGTGGTGGGGTAGCCCTTGGAGGCCCAGGTGGCCTTGGCCGAGCGCGCGTCGGAGCACCGGGAGATGGTGCAGGAGTTGATGACCGACGCGTCGGCGGGGGTGATGCCGACACCGCCGATCAGGGACGTGATGGCGGCGAGCATGACGATGAGTCGTGCCGGCCAGGAAGGTCGGGGGCGTTGCATGGTGTGCACGAAGCCTCCTTGCGGGGGGTACAGGACCAACACCCGTCAGGATTGCCGTCAAATGGTGTCAAATAAAGGCAAAGATCTCCAAAGGTGCGATGAACTCTTTGTGGCTCAAGGCCGACGCCGAGATCGCACTGAACGTGATGGCCCTCTTCTGGCCGTCCCGTTCGGTTCCCATGTGATCAGCGAACGGGCGTTCCACCTGCTTCGCCGGGCCGTCCGATGTCAAGGCATGGGTGACCGATGGCCGTACGCGGACCTGCCCATACGTGCCGAGGCGGACAGCGGCTACCGGCACCGTCACAGGCACCAATGCGGGCTACACCCCGACAAATGGTGAAAAATCGTTCTCTAGGGGAGGGGGAACATCAATCCACCGCGTGCGACCATGTCTCTGGTCCAGGTGCCCCTCCCTGGAGAACAGGCAGCACGCCCATGGATACGCCCCCTTCCGAATCGCCGCCGCTCCCACGGCGGGACGAAGCCGTACGCTGCGCCGAGGCCGACGACGGCCGCCGCTGCGTTCTGCCGCCCGATCACCCAGGTGAGCACGTATATCCCCGCCAGCCCGACACCTGACCGCGCCGTACCGGCGGTGATCACGGCCTGAGCGTACGCGTCGTGCTTGGATACGCGAGTGGCGACCAGTGGAGACGACCAGGCCCGCGCCAGGATGAGGGACGCGCGGGTCGCCAGGCTGGGCACGGTCGGCGAGGACGGGGCGCCGCACCTGGTCCCGGTGACGTTCTCCCTGGACGGCGACCGCATCGTGACCGCCGTCGACCACAAGCCCAAGAGCACGACCAACCTGCGGCGGCTGCGGAACATCCAGGCCAACCCGAAGGTGTGCGTCCTGGTCGACCACTATGACGACGACTGGACACGCCTGTGGTGGGTCCGTGCCGACGGCGTCGCCACCATCGTCGAGCGCGACGAGGAGCGACTCCCCGTACTCGCGTCCCTGGTCGCCAAATATCCCCAATATGCGGATCACGTCCCTGAAGGGCCCGTCATCCTGATCGAGGTCACCCGGTACACGACCTGGTCGTACTCGGGCATCCTCTAGCGACGCCCGAGGCGCGGGTACCGCCGGACGTACCCGATGCAACGGGACATCGCCTGGTCGGTTCGTAAGGGCGGCGTCTACCGGGTGCCCCTGACCGGCGGGACGCCCGAACTGGTCCCGGGATCGGAAGGAGTCCAGGTGGTCTCCTGGCCGTGGGCGGCGGGGGCGCTTTCGGCAGGGGCACGCCCTCCTCGCCCAGCCTGATCCTCTATTGGGGGGTGGAGCAGGGGGACAAACCGGACGAGTACTGGGTGCTTAACCTGGCCGCGGTGCCCCCGGCAGAATAAGCTTCCGCCTATGCGGATCTTCGCGAACCTGAGCGAGCTGAAGGCGGCCACCGGCGAGCACCTGGGGTACACCGAGTGGCGTGAGGTCACCCAGGAGCAGGTCAACCTGTTCGCCGACGCCACCGACGACCACCAGTGGATCCACGTCGACATCGAGCGGGCCAAGGCCGGCCCGTTCGGCGGGCCCATAGCCCACGGCTACCTCAGCCTCGCCCTGCTGCCCTCCTTCATGACGGAGCTGTTCAGGGTCGACGGCCTGAAGATGGGGATCAACTACGGGCTCAACAAGGTGCGCTTCCCGTCACCGGTGCCCGTGGGAGCGAAGATCCGTGCGGGAGCCGAGCTTCTGGACGTGAAGGGCACCCCGGCGGGCACGCATTCCAGCCTCCGCGTCACCATCGAGGTCGAGGGCTCCAGCAAGCCCGCCTGCGTGGCCGAAAGCCTCTCGCTGTACATCGCCGACTAGACGATCTACGTCCCCGAGTACAGGATGGCCGCCTGGACGCGGCTGCGCAGGCCGAGCTTGCCCAGCATCCGGCTGACGTGGGTCTTCGCCGTGGCCTCGGTCATGTCGAGCTCGCGGGCGATCTCCGCGTTCGACAGCCCGCGCGCCACGCAGGCCAGCACCTCGCGCTCGCGCGGGGTCAGGGCCCCGAGGTCGTACGGCTTGCGCTCGCTCGTCCCGGCGAACTCCGTGATCAACCGCCGGGTCACCAAGGGCGAGATCAGGCCCTCGCCCCGCGCCACCAGCCGTACGGCCTGCACGAGGGCGTCCGCGTCGGTGTTCTTGAGCAGGAACCCGGCGGCCCCGGCGCGGAGCGCCCCGAAGACGTACTCGTCCAGGTCGAACGTCGTGAGGATGAGGACGTCGGCGATGCCGCTCATCTCGCGGGTGGCCGAGATGCCGTCCATGCGGGGCATGCGGATGTCCATCAGCACGACGTCGGGCCGGAGCTCGCGCGCCATCTGGACGGCCGCCCGCCCGTCGGCCGCCTCGCCGGCCACCTCTGTGTCCGGCTGGCCTTCCAGGATCAGCACGACGCCCGCGCGTACCGCCGTGTGATCGTCGGCGACCAGGACTCTGATCATCTGCTGTCCTCGGTCGCGCGGGGCCGTCCCTCGTACGGCGTCTCACCCGCGACGCCTGGTCGGGGACCCGTCCCGTACGGGGGAACTCTCGGCGTTCATGACCGGCTTGGCGAAGGTGCCCGCGATCGCACTCCTGTGGCCGCTCAGCCACACCTTGTTCCCCAAGAAGTCCAAGGTCGAGTGAGTGGGCCTAGCCCCGGAACGGCAGCTCGGCGTGCACGCGCCACCCACCCTCGTACGGCCCGGCCCACACCGACCCGCCGATCTTGCTCGCACGGCGACGCATGGTGGCAAGCCCTTCGTGCGGCCCCCGGGAGGCGTGCGTCTTGGCCTTCATGCCGTTGTCCACGGTCAGCGTGACCCGGTCGGGCTCGTAAGACAGGACCACCGTGGCGTTCGGCGTACCGTGTTTCAGGGTGTTGGTCAGGGCCTCCTGGATGATCCGCATACCGGCGAGATCCACGGGGTCGGGCAACTCCTGGGGCGTTCCGGCCACGTGGAGGCGTATCGTCAGGCCGCCGTGACGTGACGACTGCACCAGATCGGCCAGGGTGGGGCGCGGGTAGTCGTACTGCGTGCGGAGCAGCAGCCGGGTGAGTTCCGATACGTGCTGCGAGTGGGAGTGGGCGGCCACCGCCCGGTTACGACGCCTGCGAAGGAGCGCCGCGAGGACCACCGCGGCTCCGAGGAAGGTCAGCGCGATCGCCACGGCGACCTGCGCCGAGGAACCGCCCATCGTGTAGAACGCTGGCTGCTGAATCATGCCTTCAATCCGCAGGTCCGGGGCCACGTCGCGTGACCCGAGGTGGTTCATTGCCGCCGGGGCCGCCCGCCACGCGCGGAACCACGAAAGTTTGCGGAGGGTTTGTCCGATTAGGGCGGCTTTCGCCATCAATCCCATTGCCGCCGCTCCCCACCATCTGACCGTCGCGGGGCTGCCTATGCTGTGGGCGTGGACGAGAACTTCCTGGAGGACACCTTCCAGCTGCGCACCGAGTACATACCGCTGTGCGACCTGCTCAAGTACTGCTCCGTCACAGAGAGCGGCGGCGAGGCCAAGCACTTCATCGCCGAGGGCAACGTCATGGTCGACGGCGACGTCGAGCTGCGCAAGACCTGCAAGATCAGAGCCGGCCAGATCGTCAGCGGCCTCGACTTCGAAATCCGCGTAGTAGCCGCCCCCTGACAGAATGGGGTGTTGCCCCTCCCGTCACCCGTGTGACTTGGGCACCCGGTTGCCTCCCAACCCGGCATCGCGACCTAGTCCCGGAACCGGGCGGCGATCTGCCCGAACGACAGGCAGGCCTCGCGCCGTGGAAGGGGGCTGGTTGCAGGAAGGGCCGGGACGGGGAGCCGTCTGATCCCGATTGGCCGTCTCGCCGCGGATCATCCCCTCCGGCGCCGAGCCGGTTGGATAACCGGTTCGGCACACCCTCGAAGACCCGCTATGCTTATCCAGGCAAGCAGGCGGCCGTAGCTCAATGGATAGAGCATCTGACTACGGATCAGAAGGTTACGGGTTCGACTCCTGTCGGCCGCGCCACACAAAGGCCCAGGTCATCAGTGCGATGACCTGGGCTTTTTCGTGTCTCGATCAGTGATCGGTGTCCGGCTGTGTCCGGTCATGATCGGGCGGGTCCGGCTGAGCTTTCCCAATGCGTTCCCGCGTGCCAGGGCGCAGGACTTCGCTGATCCGACGCATGGAGATCTCGTCTTGACCAACGAGGCACTTGGCGTAGGTGCGTAGGAGGACTTCCACGCTGTTGCCTGCCCAGTCGGCTACCTGCTTCGCGGGTACACCTGCGTTGAGCCAGGTGGACAGGCAGGCGTGCCGAAGGTCATAGGGCCGTTTGGCCAGCGGTGAGCCGCACTCCTCCGTTGTCAGGGCGTCCTGTCGGGCCTTGGCCCAGACTCGTTGGATCGTGCTCGTCGCGAGCACATCCCCCTGTACGCCGTGGAACACGCGACCGCCGGGGCCGGCGCCGTGCTCCTTCAGGTGAGCACGGAGGATGGCGACCAGTTCGGGGGCGCACGGTACGGGGCGGCCTTCGCCCTCGGCGCGATGCTTCAGGCTGCGTTCGTCGCGCTGTTCGCCGGAATCGGTCCACTCCCTTCCGACGTCCGGGGTTGCTGCGGTCAGGTAGATCTCCCCCCACGTGTCTGCCGCATCCGGCAACGTCAGGTCCTTCTCCCGTAGGTTGACGGCTTCTTCGGGGCGCAGGCCAGCGAAGTACAGAGTGGCGAAATATGGCATCAGCAAGGGGCCGCTCGGCTTGCGTTTCTCAATGGCATCGAGCAATGCGCGGGCTTGGTCCGGGTTCACCACTGATCGGCGGTCCACCTGAAGCGTGGTCTTCGACGGCTTCCACTTCAGGTCCGTCATCGGATTCTTCTCAAGCAACTTGAGTTCTACTGCGTAGGCCATGGCGTTGGACATGACAACGCGGTGCCGGCGGTTCGAGCTGGCGGCGACTCGCTTGCCGTTGAGGCGGGATGTAGCGGCATTCAGCAGTGCCCGCGCGATAGCTGGAACCGCGAGCGTTGAGACAGGACGGCTGTTGCGCTCAACCCATCTGAGTAAGTCACGGGTTCGCGGCGGGCAGTTCTTTCGGTCCTTGGTGTTGAATCCCCAGCGACGAAGCGCGGTCCGGACTTCCTTCGCGTCGTAGGGGCAAGTCGTATCGGTGAGCATTGCAGGTGTGGCGAGCGTCAGGACGTAGGCGATTCCCGCGCGATGCTTGGCGGATGCGTCGGTCCACTTCATGTCCACGAATTTGCAGGCGAAGCCGTACCAACTCATCTCGGGCTTATCCGTGCGTGCCCACGAGACGGGTTCCCCTGTTGCCAGGCTGAATGCCTCGCCGTTGCGGGCGGCGGTCACCAAGGCGCTGCGGTAGGCGTCCGCTTGGGCATCCTTTTGGAATGCCTTCTTCCACGGCTTTCCATCGGTCTGCCAGAGTACGCGGTAAGAGGTAATCACGCCCTTGGCGTTCTTCCGCTTTTCCGTCTTGTAGATGCGGACTTTGTATGTGGTGCGGTTCATCAGGCCACGTCCTCCAGGCTGGTCAGCCAGCGGTCATATTCGGCGCGGCGCACGAGAAGGTTTCCGTTGGGTAGGCGCATGCACTTGGGCGCACGGCCCTTCTGGCGCCAGTCGTAGAAGGTTGAGCGGCTGATACCGAGGTCATCGCAGATGTCGGCGATGGTGAGCTTTTCAGCCCTGGCCACGGGGCATCTCTCCTTGCGGTTCGGCGGGGGCGGAGCGGTAAGGGGAGGGGTAGCCGTCCCAGCCGTCCCAGGGTCATTTCCGCTGGTCAGGCTGGGACGGCTTGTTTTGCTGGGACGGCTAAGCCGTCCCACGGTTGGAAGCCGTCCCGCGCTGACCTGCGATGACGAGGCTGGGACGGCTGGGACGGCTACCCCCCTCGAACAGCGGGATATCGGTGTTCTGCGGAGTCGCCGGGGACTCGGGAACGGGGCAATAGCGTGTCCAGGCATCGGTGAAGTCGGCCCGCTGGTAGCCCTTGGCCTGGGTGCCATCGGTGAACCGGATGTTGGCCGAACGGATCTCGTATTCGCGCAGCAGGACGCCAAGCCTCATGGCGGTGAGCCCGTTGGGTCCGTAGTCGGCCCACGGCGCTTCGGGGTCGGCCTTGAGCCGGTCCAGCAGGGTCACGGTGGCCAGGGCGGGATCGGTGCCGAACGCGGTCCGGCAGTCGGTCAGCAGCCGGACTCGGTTGGATGTCTGGCCGTTGTCGTCGGCTTCGGCGGTGAGGGCGAGCACGGCGGCGCGGGCGCGGTCGGGCCAGTGCCCGCCGGCGTGGTCGGCGACGGCTACGAGGGGTTCCCAGGTGTCGGCGGCGCGGTCTTCCACAGGCATGGGCGGTTCGGCTTTCTCCAAGGTGTCGAGGTCGGCGCGCAGCCATAGCCGGAGGTTTTCGGCGAGCTGGCGCAGGGCGGGGCGGTCGCGGCGGTGCCGGTAGGGTGCGACGGTTTCCCCGGGGCCGCGCCGGCGCATGCGGACCACGACGGCGCGGTCTTCGATGGTGTCGGGCATGGCGCCGATGCCGGCGAGGGCGGCCATGGCGAACGTCGGGATGGACTCGACGCGGCCGGTGTTGGCGTCGTACCTCTTGGCGGGGCGGTTGCGCTGGTGTCCGGCGTTGAGCAGCCCGCGAAGGTCCTCGTTGCCGTCCGCTTTGGGGCCGAAGATGGTGTCTGCCTCGTCAACGAGCATGGTCGGCGGGTCCTCACTGATGGACCGGTAAACGGCCGCGCTACTGCTGTTGACGGTGATGAACGGGTCGTGGCAGGTGGCCTCGGTCACGTCCAACAGCCGGGACTTGCCGCAGCGCTTCTCGGGCGCCCGGATGACCAGCCGGGGGGCGTGCGCCCATGCGGGTTGCGCGTGGCTGGCGGCGATCCACAACACCACCGCGTCAGCGGCCTCGGGGGTCGGCAGGATGACGTACCGGGTGAGCGCGGCCAGCAGCGCGTCAAGCAGGGCCGCACCGTCGGTGTGCGCTTCGGTGGCGGGTTGGGTCATGGAAGGGTCTCCCAGGTGTGAGGGCGGGGTGGTCATGCGGCGACGGTCCGGGGGCGGCGGGCGCCGTTTTTGAGCCCGGATGCGATGGTGAGGCGGGTTTCGGCGGCGCTCAGCCCGGCGTCGGCCCCTCCCTGTCCAAGCAGGTCTTTGACCTGCTCGGCGTCCAGCGCGCCACCTGCGACCAGTTGGCCCAGGGCGGTGGCGGCCAGGTAGAGGGTGCGGTTGCGCTCGCCGATCGGCGCGGCGGCGAGGCGGTCCAGTTCCCCGGTGATCGCAGCCCGTAGGAACGCGCCGCGCCGGTCCTCGGGCAGGGCCAGGTGGACGGGCTTGACCGGCGCCGGGGGTGGGGTGACAAGCTGCTTGGACAGCCAGGGGGGCAGCGGGGCCGGGGCAGCGTTGTGAACCACCTCGTAGGGACCGGTCCCGTCGGGGAGGTCCACGAAGCTGCCGGGGCCGACGACGTACCCGCCGGACGCGCGGGTGTCGATCAGCCAGCCCAGCCCGTTGCCCTTGTCGCCCTCGGTGTTGCGCAGCGCGGGGCCGCCGGTTGCGGCGTAGTACAGGTGCATGCCACCCCGGCGGGTGCGGACTTGGAAGGTCTCCAATGTGGGGAACGGGTGGCCAGCGCGCTCGCAGACCACCGCGAGCGCATCGGCGCCGTGACTGACGCCCGGCAGGTCGAAGGAAGGCGGGGGGCGTAGCCCCTCCTTCGGGGTGTCCAGGTCGAGCACCACCAGCCGCGAGGGTCCGCACGCGATGCCGATGTTGTAGGGCCGGCGGGACCACCATCGGCCGATGGTGTCGGGGTCGGTGGTGGCGCGGTTCTCCCAGGAGTCGAAGCCGCGGGGCGGCACCTTCCCTCCAGGGGCCAGGGGGAAGACGTGCCAGCCTCGGGCTGCGGCGGCCATCGCGTAGCGGGTGAGCCGTGCGGTGGTGGTCATGCGGCCTGCCCGGTTCGGGTCGGCAGGGTGGCGGCGATGGCGTGGCCGATGTGGTGGGTGTAGGCGGGTGGGATGGCCTCGGCGAGTTCGCGGCGTACGTCGGTCCAGCCGATGCCCATCGCGGTCTGCCAGTCGGTGACGGCGCCTTTGCCGCCTCCCTCGCCGTAGACGGCGACCATGTCGCCGTCGTAGAACCGGCCGTGACGCCAGCCCCGCACGCGGTGCCCTCGGTGGCCGGGTTCGGCGGGTTGGGGGACGGTGAGGTCGTGCAGCTCGAATTGCCGGTGCCGGAACACGGCCAGGCCGGGGAACATCAGCCCGCACAGCAGCAGGTCACGGCGCATCTCGGCTCTGCCGATCGGGTTTTCGATGACCCACGGCCGGCCGGTGGCCAGCAGTGCCCGGCGGGTCTGGGTCATCATGCTGCGGTGGTCGGCCCTGCCCTGGTTGGTGCCGGCGGTCAGGGTGCAGTCGGCCTGACACGGCGGGCAGGCGTTGATCACGTCGAAGGTGTGTCCGTGCTCGCGGACGAATTCGATCGCGTCACCCTGGTTGAAGGGGAACGGGTAGTTGGGTTGCGGGGCGATGTCCACGCCGGTCACCTCGAAACCGGCCAGGTGATAGCCCATCGAGGCGCCACCGGCGCAGCAGAACAGGTCCAGCAGACGCAGCCCGTTCGGCTTGCGCTGGTCAAGGCCGGGCAGGGTGGGCTGGATGTCGGTGAGCGGGCTCATGCGGCGCCCTCCGATCCGGCGCAGGTGGCGCAGTAGACCGAGCGGCAGGCGGCGACGTTGCCGCAGGGGCAGACGTAGTGCGCGCCGCAGGTGGGGCAGGACAGGTCGGCGCGGCGGGCGATGATCGCGGCCAGCACCTCGGCGTAACCCTGGCTCGCGGGGTTGGCCAGGCAGCGCAGCGCCCATTCCACGGCGCCGGTCTGCGGATCGGGCAGGGTGCTCGCGTCGTGGTCGAGGTAGGCGGTCAGGCCACCGGGGCCGTGGATGATGCGCTCACTCCAGGCGGACAGGTCGGTCATGGCGGGTGGTCTCCCTTCGGTCATCGGGTGCCGTCGCGGTGCAGGCGGCGGGCGTAGACGTAGAGCTGCCAGCCGATGCGGGGGCGCATCCCGGTTCCCGAGCAGGCGCGGCAGGTGCGGTTCTTGCCGCCGGGGCGGCACCGGTTGCAGGTCCCCCACGGGGAGACCAGGCAGAAACCGATGTAACCGAGCGTGACGGCGGATAGACAGAGGACTAGCAGGGCGATGAGGGGTCCCACAGGGGCCTCCAGGGCAGTTTCCGAGGTTTACGCAGGTGGGGCGCTAGACGCTAGTGCGCTGGTAGTCCAGTGGATGGGGCGCTAGCGGGGGTGCTAGGTCTAGCGGGGGCGGGTGCTAGACCTAGCACCGGTTCGCGGGTCAGGACGCGGTGCCGGAACCACGCTTTCCGTCACGCTGGGTGATGGCGGTGGTGATGTCGTCGCGGGTGATGCCGCGCCGGTTGGCGCCCTTGCCGCCCGTCTCGGGGGTGCCCCACACCTGGCCGGTCTTGACGCCGTAGGGCTTGAGCGCGGTGGTGAGTTGCGCGGCGCGGGCGTCGGCTTCCAGGTCCATCCACGGGCCGTAGACCTCGGGGCGCAGCTCAGCCAGCCGCGCCACCACGACCTCGGACCAGATCTTGGCCTCGGACGGGGCGACCACGGCGAGGATGTCGGCCAGCAGATCGGAGGCGGGGCCGGTCGCTTCGGGGCGGTCGCCTACGGCGTGCCCGGACAGGGTGCCGGCGCCGGTCCGCAGGGCGTTCGCGCGGTTGGCGATGTGCTGGGTGGCGGGGGTGTCGAGGTAGGAGGTGCGCACCACCTTGGGCATCGGGGTCGCGCCGACCAGGTAGCCGATACCGGCGTCCGCGCCGGGCTGGAACACCGTGGCGCGGATGCCGTTCTTGTAGGCCGAGGTGCCCAGGATCATGTCATTCTCGATCTGGCCACCGACGCGCAGGCAGAACCGGATGGACACGTTCGCCGAGACGCCGGTGGGGAGACTGTCCTTGTCGGGGCGCTGGGTGGCCAAGACCAGCACCACGCCCAGAGCGCGGCCGAGTTTGATGATGAACTCGGCGTCATCACCGGCCTTGTCGCCGAACTCGGGGTGGGAGAACAGGTTCTGGCACTCGTCGAAGATGGCGATCAGCGGGTGCAGGCGGAGCGAACGCCGGTCGGCGATCTGCCGGGTGACCCGCTTGTCCGGGCACAGGTCGCTCGGCAGGGCCTTGAGCGCGGCGGCGCGGCGCATGACCTCCTTGCGGAGCAGGGTGAGGGAGTCGGCGGCGTAGCCGATCGCCTCGTCTTCGATGCCGGACACATACCGGTGGCAGTTGACCTCATGCGGGTCCAGGTCTCCGGTGCCCTTGAGCTCGTGAATCCACATCTCTGCGGTCGGGTCCAGGGCCGCGCCGGATGCCAGCACCCGCACCGAGGCGGTTTTGCCCTGGCCGGGTTGGGAGCCGATCAGGATGTTGTGCTGGATGATCGGCACCACCACCGCGCGGCCTCGCGGGTCGGCGCCGAACGGGATGCCCTTGAACACATCGTGGCCGGCGGCCTTGAGCAGCGGGGAACGGACATTGGTCTTGGACAGGTCCTTGTCCCCGACCCACAGGATCAGTCGGCCTTCGTGGATGGCGGAGTCACCTTCGGGCCAGATGCACCCGAGCGGCCGGCGCAGCGCCGATGCCATCCGGTCGCGCTTGTCCATCACATCGGCCACCGTCACCCCGTACGGCAGGTCGATGTCCGCCCGCCAGCCGGGGCCATCCCGGGTGATCGGCGCGACGAAACGGATGTCGGGGTTTTTGGCGTTGATCCCCGACACGCTGATCGCGGTCAGCGCGCGGACCACGATGTCGCTGGTCAGTTTCTCCACCGTGGTGGGGATGACGGCGCGGTCGATCAGCGGCCGGTCCGCCGGTCTGCCCAGGGTGCCCAGCAGGGCCAGCGCGACGGCCAGGGCGCCCCATTGCACGGGCGTGGCGGCGGTGGCGACCAGGATGCCCGCGATCAGCAGCGTGACCAGGCTCAGCCCTGCCATCCACACCCGTAGCCGGACGCGGGCGTCACGTTGCCGCGACAGCTTGAGGTAGTTCTCCGGGTCGGCCTTCTGCACAGCGGCCAGGCGCACGGGCTCGCCTTCCAGGTCGAAGGTCCACTTGACCATGCCACCGACCAGCCGGGCCAAGCCGCGGGGCGAGCGGAACGCCAGCTTGGCGGCGTACTTCGGGGTCCGGGTGAGCTGGTAGCCGCCCACGTAGGCGTAGTGCATCGACACCCACTTCAGGGTGTCCACCGCGTCACGCCGCGACCGCAGCCACAGCGGCACGATGCGGCGGCGGACCTTGGCCTTCTCGGCGAGATCGGCCAGCCAATCACGGTCGATCTCGCCGGGGGTGTCCACGCGGACGATCTCCCCCTGAAGCACCGGGGTACCGGTCACGGGGTCGATCTGATCGGTGGGGACGTTCGGCGGGTAGGGGTGGCGTCCGGCGCGGGCGGTCTCGATCGAAACCACCTCGGCACCGGGGCCGTCGTCGGACCGGGCGGCATCGGCCGGGCGGTCTTCGGGGGCGGGGGCCGGGCGCAGTTCGCTCGGCTCGTTGGGCTGGGTCATGCTGGGTTCACCTCGTGTGAGTTGTGTGCGGGGTGGCGGGACGCGGCCGTTGTCTTGGCGGATTGGGGCCGCGTCCCGCACGGACCGGCCAGGGTGCCGGTCCGGGACGATCAAAGGGGCGGGACGGGGACGGTCCCGGTTGGAACGCGCGGACGGTGCGTGAGATCGTCCGGGACGATCACCGCTGTGTCGGACCGCCGGGGCGGGACCGTCCCAGGGACATCGGTGGAGGGCGGGAGGGGGCGGCGGTCAGTCGTCCTGTCCTGCGGTGGCGGACGTGGGGGCGGGGACTGGCAGGGGTGGCGCCGGGGTCTCGGCGGGGTCGGTGGGGGCTTCGGTCTTGAGCCGGGCCAGCAGCGCGCCGGCGCGGGTGTTGGACACCGGCTGTCCCGCCTGCCGCATTGCGGCCTGGAGCCGGTCGCGGGTCAGCGAGAGTCCGGCGCGGTCCAGCTCGGCGGCGATCCGCCACCCCAGCGGCATCAACTCCTCCACTTCCGGGACGACGACCGTCCGGCGGGGACGGGGTGCGGCGGTCTTGCCGGACTTGGGCATACCGGCCTGCTTACGGGCCGGGGCCGGGCGAGGCGCGGCCGGTGCCGGTAGGGGCGTGGGATCGGCAGGCGGTAGCTGGTCAGCGGTCTCCATCGTCTGGCGCAGGGTGGTGATGGTGGCGGCGATGCTGCGCTGTATCGAGGCGGCGGCCTCGGCGACCACGATCAGCAGCAGCGGTCCGCAGGAGTGGATCAGCACACCGACCGAATCGACCCCGGCAGGGTCGAGGGCAGGGGTGGCGATGTTGAGCAGCCACGTCATCAGACCGGCGGTCCACCGCAGCGCGGTGAGCCACCCATCCCGAACGCCGTAGCCGTCCAGCGCGCGGCCACCGACCAGGGCGACGACCAACCCCAGGTCCACCATCGGCGACAGCATCCACGCGATGGCGGGATGTACGGCGTGCGCGGTGAGCAACCCGAACACGTTGCCGGCGCCGTAGACCATGACACCGGCCGCGATTCCCCACACGGGACGGGAGATGTTGCGGCTGGTGCGCTGCAACCTTTCCAGCTCCGTACCCGCCTCAGCGCGGGTCATGGTCGCGGTATTCACGCGGCCACCCCCGTAGCCTCGGCGCAGTCCAGGCAGGTGCCCAGATGGCGGGGAAGCACGTAACCGGCGTCGGTGCCGCACGTCGGGCAGGTGCGGCGGGCGGCGTTCGCCTTGGCCAGCGCTTCGAGCTGACGAGCGGTCGCGGTCCGCTTGGGCAGTGCGAAGCGGACGTCGTACAGGTAGGCGGCGCGAACCCCGCCGGGCGCGCGGTACCGGCGGGAGCGCCACAACACCTGTGCCTGGACGTCCTGCCCGCCGGGGCGAAGCCCGGCGGCGGCGAGCTGGCGCACGGTGAGCAAGTGCGGCGGGGCCATCCGCCATGGCCAGGTCGGGATGCCGTACCTCTGGCCGGTGGGGTCGAAGAACGCGGCGCGAATGCGGCTCATCGGTGCCTGCCCTTTCAGTGGTTGCCGTACGGTCGGCGGGGGCGGCGCGGCCGGGCGGTGGTGGACGGGGGGCGGGGGGTTCGCACGTCGCCGGAGATGGATCGGGCGTTCACCGTCAGGGCGCCGGAGGCGGCCAGTTCGGCGGGGGCGTTGACGGTGATGTCGCCGGAGGTCGCCGAGGCGGCCAGGTGGCCGGCGTCGGTGGCGTAGGCGGTGATGTCGCCGGAGACGGTGGTCAGCCGTCCTGATCCGCCGAAGTCCTCGATCCGGATGTCTCCGGAGGTGGTCGAGGCGGTGACGGTCTCGGTGCGCCCGAGCCGGATGTCCCCGGAGACGGTCTGCACGGTGGCGTGATCGGGGTAGTCGGCGCGGATGTCTCCGGAGGTGGTCCGGGCGGTCAGCTTGCGGCAACCGTCCATCTCCAGGTCACCGGAAACCGAGGAGTGGTCGACCCACTCCAGCTCACCGCGCGCGGTCACCGTGGCGGACTTGGTACGGATGCGAAGTGCCGAACCGCGCGGGAGCCTTACCTCGGCGCGCACGCCGGGGGTGATGTGCATGCCGGACACCGGGTGTCCGCTGATGACGCTGCCCGAGAAGTGCATGCTCCCGCCGGAGATGATGATCCCGCCGTTGAGGTTGTTAGTGACGATCGTGCGGCCACCGTTGCCCGTGACGATGGTCATGCCGGGCTGGCCGGTGGTGGGGACGTTGACCGTGACCACGCGGGCCTCAGCCGTCAGCGTGGCGGCGGCCAGGGCCTCGCGGTACGGGCCGTCAGCCGGGCCGGTCAGGGTGATCTCGGCGCGGTCGATGTCGGTGACCTGAACGGTGATCTGGCCGTGCGGCATGGTCATGTCGAGCACGACGGGGCCGGGCATGGGGGCGGACAGGGTCCGCGTGCTGGTGTCGTTCATGATGGCTTGGGTCCTTTGGGAAGTCAGGCGGTGGTCAGATGCCGGACTGGGAACGGGTGAGGATGCGGCAGGCCGGGCAGCGGTGGACGGGCCGGGCGCCGTGGGAGTGGCAGAGCTCCACCTGGCCGCGCCGCACGCGGCAGCGCGGGCAACAGGTGGCGGTGCCGTGCTCGTGATCGCACTCGATGCACTGGAAGCGCGCCATCAGCGGCCACCCCCGCACGGGATCAACACGGCCACCCGCGCGCACTCGGCGCAGCCACGGGCTGAACCCGTGCCGTGAACCGAGCAGCGCGGGGTGTTCTCGGTGCGGTGGATGCTCTCGCAGAGGGGGCATTGGTAGCGGCCCATATCAGGCCACCCCCGCGCGGTCCTGCGTCGGGCCGAAGGTGTCGAGCAGTTCGGCCGGGTTGGACAGTTCGGCGGCGGTGAAACCGGCCCACACGCCCGACTCCGGGCGGATACGGAGCGCGCGGCGCAGGCACGCCACCTTGACCGGGCACTCGGCGCACACGTCCTTGGCCACCTGCTCCCGCGCGTCCCGCTCGTCGGCGGTCTCGTCGGTGAAGGCGTCCAGGCCGGTGTGCAACTCGGGATCGAAACCGCACAGCGCTCCATCGGCCAGCTCCGCCGGCACGTCGCCGGTGATGAGGTCGAACAGCCGCAACGCGGGATGGGCGGTGACCAGGTGAAGGGCGGAAGTGTTCATCGGCCACGACCGCACTGGCCGGTGCCCTCGCACACGCCGCACTGCTGCGTCGAGGTCATCCACCCGCCACCACCGCAGCAGTGGCAGGGGTCCCGAAGCACATTGGCCGGGAACGTTCGGTGGGACATGATGGTGTAGCTCCTTTGTGGGAGTCGAGGGGCGGCCCGTTGTCTTGGCGGATGGGGGCCGTCCCTCTTTGATGGATGGGCTAACCGAGGTTGGAGGCGAAGGTGATCAGCGCGTCCGCCACGGTGCCGATGCCGTGCATGGCGTTGGTGGCGGCGACGGCGGCCTTGGCCGGCTCCCGGACGATGAAGAAGAACGCGCAGATCAAGAGCAGGATGGGCAGGAAGCGGCGGGGCTTTGGCGTCGGCACCATTTGCTGGACATTCCTTCGCTCGGAGGTCGTAGACCTGTCTGCCAAGTGCTGAAGACGAAGCTAGGGCGACTTGGCAGACATGTCAATGACCTACTCGCGAGTAGCTTGATGCGGGCTTGGCTGACATGCCAATGAGCGGGCGGTAGCGTGGCTACGTGACGACGGAACGAGACTGGCGACCGCGCTACATCCAGGTAGCGGAGGAACTACGAGATGAGATCATGAGCGGCACGCTGGCGCCGGGCGATCCGCTTCCGAGTGAGCCCGAGCTGGCCAACAGGTTCGCCATGTCGAGGACAAGCGTTCGGAACGCTATTAAGCGACTAAGCGACTGGGGATTGGTTCGCTCCGAACAAGGGCGAGGTACGTACGTACGCGCGTCTAGACAACGAGTCCGCCGCAACCACACAGAGCGGTACCAATGGGAAAAGGATCGCGCTCGGCTTACCGAGGATGAACGCAGAAAGACCGGCGCGACCGAACACGATACCGCGCTAGAGATGCCGGATCTAGAGTTCCGCGTAGCATATGAAACTATCGAAGCTAATGAGGCGCTGGCCGAAGTCTTCGATGTTCCCCCGGGAACCAGCTTGCTTAGCCGTCGATATTGGACTAGTTCGCGGGCGGAAAACTCTACTCCTCTTAACCTCGTACGGTCATATCTCGTCTATGACGTAGCGGCACAGAACCCGGACCTTTTGGAGTCGGCCAACGAGCCATGGCCGGGAGGAACGCAGAATCAATTACACACGATTGGCATCGAGCTAGATCGCATAGTCGATAACCTCACAGCGAGACCACCCTTTCCGGATGAGGCGACAGAACTGGACATTGAGCCAGGGGTGTCAGTCCTTGTTCTGCATAAGACTTCCATCGATACGTCAGGGCGCGTCGTGGAGTTCTCCGAGGTGATCCTGCCCGGTGACCGAACGGAAGTGGAACACACAACCTATCTGCGTAGGTGGGAACAATCGTGAACCTAATATCCGTGATCACGCCGTGCTATAAGCCTGTTCCGGAGCAGCTTAGACAGGCATACGACTCGCTCTGTGCCCAAACGCTTCCGCATGGATGGGATTTGGAGTGGGTCATCCAGGAGGATGGCGACTCGCGCGTCGCCGAAACGCTGTTGCCGGCGGACTCCCGTATCGTTTTCGGCACCGGTCGTCGCGGTGGCGTAGCTCTCACGCGGAACCTCGCGCTTGCCAGGTCACGAGGCGAGCTAGTAAAGAATCTAGATACGGATGACGTTCTAACCCCCGGTGTACTTGCACGTGACATCGAAGTTCTTGCCACGGATAGACAAGTCCAGTGGACTACTTCGCGCGTGCTAGATTTACTGCCAGATGGGTCCACAGTAGGATTTGATAGCGATCCACCAAGTGGACGATTGGAACCGGGATTCGTTCTTGAACACTGGCGCGCTCATAACTATCGCCTGCCGGTGCATCCCACAACGATCTGTATCCGGCGCCCCTTGGTTACAGCTCTGGGAGGTTGGATGGGGGTTCCGGGCTCAGACGATACTGGTCTTTTAATTCCGGCAAGTGTAATTAGTTGGGGATACTTCCATCGAGAGGTTGGCCTCTTGTATAGGAAATGGCCGGGGCAAGAGACCGCAGGGGCGGCTCACAACCGGCCCGAGGAGTGGAACCTCCGTATGGGCCTTATAGATGAGCGCGCTGTGTCACTTAGAGAGATATGGCCAATATCAGCACAATAGTGACTGGGGCCATCTCAAGAATGGGAGAACTGCTTACCTAATCGTTAGGATTATGGGCGAATCGCCCGAATTCTTCATGTCCTTTAGGTCCTACCTCTTGGGCGTCTGCAGGTGTGTTCTCTACTTCCGATGGTGGATTACTGATACTTCTTGCTTCCACCTTTGTCTGTACACGCATCGCGAATTCGACGAGTTCTCGGGTAAGCGTATCAACGGCCTCTATTGTATCATTTGCTGAAGAAAGAAGTGCGTACAACGTCTTTCGGTCGGCGCCATCCTCGACATCTAGCGTCATATCCCAGAGTGTCAGAATGGCCTCGCTTATAAGCTGCCATGACGGACTATGGAACTTAGCTGAAATATTTGGCGCAACCATTCGTGGGGAGCTGTGGATGTCAAATATTTTGCCTACCTCATTCAAGTATCGAGACACTAGGTCCCTCGTTCGGCGCCCTATGAGGCTGGGAGGAATATCGCGCTCTAAGAGTTCCCAGAGATCGGGCACTGGAGGTATTCCAGTGGTCGACACTCCAAGTGCGAGATCAAGAAAATCGTCCTCGCCTCCTCTGAATGCCATACTTTCTCGATTTGTTCTAGCGATTGCCTGTCCTGCTAGGACTAAGGGGTTTCTTATTTCGTGCAAAGAGGCAAATGCTGGTCCACTCAAAGCTCCACCTAGTTCGCGATCTACTACCCAGCCACCCTCTGGCGTTCCTGCTTCTCGCTTTCTTTCCATCATGCGGATATTGCGGAGTGCTCGCCCTTTTTGTGAAGCTTCTGACACGGCATTCGCATCCGCATCCTCGTTGTTCGTCGACTCGGCCGTGTCGTCGCCTCTTTGAATGGAGCCAGTGGCGGCTTCCGTTAGCTGCTCAATCTCTCGCTCTTTTTCGAAGAATTCAAGTCGCGTTCCAGGGAGTTCTGCCCCCTTAACCCGTTCTAGCAATTTGGGAATGCTGCCCCTAAAGACAATGATGGCCAGCATGAGCGCGGATGGCCAGATGGCTATCTTGACGATCTCAAGAATAAATTGCGCTACCTGCATCTTGAGTCTCCTGGCGATTTGATACTTCTGATTCGTTGTGTGGGATCAATGTGAAGGAAGAAGAGTCAGCTCTTAGATGGTGCCATACAGTTGGCCACCGCACAGGAGAGTCGGCGGATCTTGTCACGCCCAAGTCTCAAACCGCCCGCAACGATCACAGTGTTGCTGGCAAGATGGTGTCGTGACCGACTTTGAGAAGACGCAACTCAACATGCGTGTGTCGCTGGACATTAACGATCAGCTCACCTGGGCGGAGCTGTACCGCTTCGTAGAGATAGCTAAGAGGGAAGGCAGGGACCCAGAGCAACAGGTCCCTATGGAGCATGATGAGAGTGGGTACGGCGTAACTGCCTTCTTCCTCTACATGGACGACGAGCACAGCGAGAAGCTGACCCCGTAACCCTTGGCGGCTCTGAGGTGGCCACAGAGAGGCGTACGGGCCCGCGCCGATGCGTTCATAGGCCAGAGGGAAAATCACATCAGTGACCCGTTGGGCCATGGGTAGTTCCCAATGTGTTCCCATACAAGGTAGTCCGCTCTCACTGGCCTGGCATTTGCGCAGGTAGACGTAATGAGCAACGCTGAATGAGTCTTCCTCTACGGATCAGAAGGTTACGGGTTCGACTCCTGTCGGCCGCGCTCGTGTGAAAGGCCCGTCACCAGGGACTATCTGGGACGGGCCTTTCGCTTTGTCCGGACAACTTCCGGATCTTGCTAACACTCTTGCTAACAGGGGGGCCACTGGGTGGCTCCCACCTACTCCCCGATCGCCTGGGCGAAGACATCAGCCGCCGACGCCTCCGCGGCCCGGATCACGTGGGCGTAGACCCGAAGCGTGATCGACGGATCCGCATGCCCCAGCCGAGCGGCGACCACATGCACCGGGACGCCGGCCAGAAGCAGCGTGGTGGCGTGAATGTGCCGAAGATCGTGCAGCCGCGCATGCGGCAGCGGGTCCTTGGGCTTGGCGCCCTGCACCGGGTTGTTGTACCGCTTGATCACGGTCGCGATCAGAGAACTGACGGTGTCGGGATGGACCGGCTCACCCCATCCAGTGGTGAACACGTAGTCGTCGGTCCCTCGCCACTCTTCACCCACGGCGAGCTTGTCGGCGGCCTGCCGTCGGCGCTGCTCCCGGAGTACCCGGACGGTCCTGTCGTCCAGGCTGACGATGCGCTTGCGCCCGCTCTTGGTGGTGCCCTCGATCCGCTCACCGTCGATGAACGCCGCCGACCCCGTGATGGCGATCTGCTTGCCATCCAGGTCGACATCAGACCACTGCAGATTCAGCAGTTCCCCGCGACGCGCCCCCGTGTAGGCAGCGACGTGGAAGAAGGCGCAAGTGAGCCGGCTCAGACCGTCTGATGCTTCTGCTCCGCGAAGCACTGTGCTGCTTTCACGAAGACCTTGCCCCAGAACGTCCTGACGTCCAGTGCGCCGTTCTCCAGGTAACGCTGCATGATGTTGTCCTCGAGATCGGGCGCAAGCGACGCTCCAAGAACCTCTATGACGAGGTCTTCTGGGAGCAGTCCTCGTGCGGCCACCCGCTCCCACGTCCCGAGGATCTTGCGAGCTGCTTCTCGGGTATCTTCACGCTTCAGCGCTCGCCTGAAGGTGGTGACGAGCCCCAACCGGTCACGCGGGTTGGAGATGTCGGCGCCGTCCGGGCCGCACAGGGCGGTTATGCCGTCGTCGGTGGACGCAAGCCCCAAGACGGCCACGATGCCCGCACGCTCGGTCGCCGGCTTGCCGAGCCATCCGCCGATCACCGTGTCGAAGACGATTCGGCGGTGCTTTATGGCGAGTGAGGTGAAGGCCTTTGCGAGGATCTCGCTGTCGGCATCCTTGGTCTTGAGCGCGGCTCGCTGAAGACGTACGAGAGCCGTAACGGGCTCTTTCTCGCCAAACACGCCGCCGCACACTTCGGCGACCAGTTCGACCAACTGTTGCGGCGGGTTCGTGGCCAGCCAGGTGTACAGGCGTGCGCGAATGTACGATCCGAACCTCGGATCGATGGCTGCGTTGGAGAATGCCTGGGCCAGGAACGAGCGGTTGTTCGCGAGGAGCACATATCGCAACCGTTTGATGATCTCGCCGTCCCGGAAGTGCAGCGCCAGATCCAGGAGGGCGTCGATGACCCTAGCGGCGTCGTCGGGCGGCAGCTCTGCCGTCTGCTGCACCGCCCACTTGGTCAGCAGCTGCCGGTACGGCTGGAACTCGTCCCACAGATGCCGGCGCACAGCGGCGGCGAGGCCATGACGGTTGGGGGCCAGGTAGGCCCTATCCCCACGCCGGACAATGTGGGCCTCCTCCAGACGCTCCGAAGCGATGGCGTCGGCCAGAACAGCCGCCGGGGCTCCGATCTTCGCCGAGCTCCACCCGCAGGGCCTCGGACAGTTGAAGGATCGACATCGTGCGTCCGCCGTCGCAGAGCGCTGCGGACCAGAAAAGGGTACGAGTTCCGAGGGGTTTGGGAAATTTTTCCTCTAGCCAGCCCTTCCAACCGCTGTACTCGTCGGCGATGTCCTCCACCTTCAGGATCGTGGACTTCCTGATGATCTCGGCGAGCCGGGCGGCGTCCTCGGCTCGGGGCGCGGAGCCGAAAATCTTGGCCAGAGGCTCCTCGTCGAGCAGGTGAACACGGTCATCGAGGCTGAGAGTGTCAAGCTGGCGCTCTATCAAGTCACGGGCGTCCGGGGACGGCAGCGACACGAGCAGATGTTTGAGGGGCTGGGTCCACGGCCCAGCCCAGACGCGACCGGTCACCAGCACGACGAGGAAGGCTTCGCTCTCCCGCACCCAGGACAGCAACCCCTTGCCGAAGTCCTCCGCAGGCTCTTCCGTCGCGTTGAAAAGATCGAGGACGTAGCCGTGGCCGGCCTCGGCCGGAGGCAGGAGACGTCGTTGCGGCCGCGACCAGGTGGGTTCCAGCTCGTGGAGCGCCTCGCGTGGAGAACAGCCCAGCAGCTGCCACAGGGCGGCGGTGTGGCGTCCCGTCCCGGCGTCGCCGAGCAGGACCACGATTCGGTGCGTACGCAGCAGAAGACCGAAACGGTCCCAATCCTCACCCTCGGGAGCGACGAACCGGTCATTGCCGCAAGGTGCGAGCTCGTCGTCCGCGATCACACGGACCTCGACCAGCTCCTCACCGTAGTTGTTGAAGTGCTGGACCCCGGCCACGAACGCCGTGGCTCTGTCACTAACAGAGACTTCTAACGTCGTCATCGACGATATCCTCGGTAACTCGAATGAATGGCGACGTCACCGACCGATGCGCAGGCCGTTGAACACTTGATTTCCGGCGGCGGAAAAGACCGTTCCAGATTCGGTATTGGTGATGTTGATGGTCGTGGTCCTGGTCTCGGGGGCACTTCGGACCGCACATGCGAGATCGAGCCCGTACCTTCGCAGTAGTTCAGCGCAGATCCTCTGCTGGTCAAGGTCGCCCGCCCGGGGCCCGACCTCTTGGGCCAGATCGTAGAGCCGTCCGAGGACGGTGTCCGCCGCCTGGCCCGTGGCAGAGGCGAGGTCGGCGATCAGGTCGAGTTCCGCACGCCAGTCGCGGCCGTCGCGGCCCACCTGCACGTGCCACACGTGCAGGGCAGAGAGGATCTGGTGGGTCAGGGACTCGGCTTCGAAGCGGTCACCGATCGTCGCTGCGGTGGCCATGCCCTTCACGACATGGTCGTGCCGGGTGCGCAGAGCGGAACGGGTCACCCCTTCGCTCAACACCCGGCCCAAGGAGACCGCGTCCGGATGAGCGCGGGCCATGGTCGTCAGCTCGGCGAGAGCTTCCAAGTCGCCGACAGGGCCGCCGGCCGCCAAGCCCAGGAGTAGGCGGCCGTTCTTCAGCTCCTCCGGGTGGGAGCGGTACGCCTCAATCGCGGTCGACATCACCTTGACGAACTCCGGGTTGCCGCCACTGATCGGCAGGCGCTTCTTGACCTGGATTTCGATGGTGGGGCCCAGGCCTGCCGTGTCCGTTCCCACCACTATGTCATCGAAGGCGTGACCGGCGACCCTCTGCTGGAGGGCGACGCGCTGGATGGGCAGATCAATGCCGATCGGGACGTGCGCCCGCCGCAGCATTCGGCTCAGCAGCACGGCCGCGAGCCGGTACTCGAACATCACACCAGCCCCGCCTGTCGCTTCCGGGGAGACGGCACCACCAGACACCCAGATCACCCGCCAGAATCATTGGACGTCACGCGACTATGAGAAGCGTAAACGGGACCACCGACAAAACGCAGGCAGGCGATGATCCAGCAGTGGTGACAGCAACGTCGGCCACTAGGGGCATCAACCGTCCACCACCCTCTGACCAGGGTCTCCCGCCAGGGTGCGGGTGACTTGTTTCGCCTGGCTCGAAAATAGGTCGGGACTGTAGATCTAAGGGTGTTAGTGGGTTAGACGGTTCTGGGCTCGCGCACCGCGGGCCGTGGGCGCTTCGCTCGATCGACGGGGCTTGAGGACAGCAGTTGATCGACCGTCACGGCGTCGCGGAACTCCTTCGTAGCACCGCGTGGACGTAGTCGATCGTGCGGGACGAGAGCGCCCGCCCGTTCTTCCCGCCGTGACGCGACTCGCGGCAGAAGCGGATGTTTGCATGGGTACATCTCCGTGTGCGTTGCGCTTCGCCTCGATAGCCAACTTCTGTCGATCGTGTTGCGTGTAGCGGCACGAGCGCGGCAGGAAGCTTCCTATTTGTCGTGCTGTCGGCGCACCACCTCGGTGATCCAGATGGGCGCGAACGGAGATGTGCAGTTCGGGGGAGTCGGGTAGTCCTTGAGCACCTCCAGGCGCTCACCGATGTCGATTGCGCGGGCCCGGTGCTCGGCGTGCTCGATCCCGATCTGAGCCAGGCAGTGGTTCATCGCCCACTGCAGGCGAGCCGGGGCGTCTTTCATCTCCGCCTCGATGACGTCGAGCAGTCCTGCGAGGTCGAGGCCCTCGGGCTTCTTGGCCACGCGTTCGGTGGTCAGCGCCCAGCCGGCACTCGCGACCACTGGATCGGGATCGGCGGACCAGGCCAGGCGCAGCTCTTCGGAGTGCGGGTTCTTCTTCACCACGTAGTTCACGAGCCAGTCGTGCACCTTGGGTGTGCGCGCCTCGCGCACCATGACGTCCAACTCGTCACGCTCGAACGCCTTGGGGCGGCAGATCAGGATCGCTAGCAGTCTCGCCGCGGTGTCAGCCGTCTGCCAGAGCTGGCGCGCGAGTTCCTGCTGCGTCTTCAGCCGCTTTGCGAGCGCGCGCAGCATGCTGAGGTTCACACCGTGATCGTCACCGTGTTTCTTGTTGACCTCGCGTGTCTTCGGGTCCTCGATCGCGGCCAGCTCGGCCATCACCACGGCTACCGTCGTCTGAGTCACCTCAGCCTCCTGTTCATCACGTGGATCGCTCATGCAGCGGGTGCCATCGGGTGTTCGCCCGCGACCACGACGATGTAGAGCGGTCCGGCGACAATGCCGCAGGTCAGCAGCGCTCTCGCCGATCCGGCGACTGCCCCGGGCGCCCTGCCGGCGGCGGTGGTGACGTCGTGGGTCATCAGCGGTCGTCGCTGGTCTCGGGGGCGAAGTGCTGCACCGCGAACGCGATGGCCGCGGCGATGTCGTCGTCACTGGTTCCCCAGGCAGCCTGGATCGCGGGCCCCCAGGCGTGGCAGCTGCGGATGGCGAATTCCTTTTCCTCGGGGGTGTCCTGCCAGGTGGCGGGGTCAAACTTCACGCCGTGCAGGAAGAGGTCGAGGCCGAGCAGCGCGAGGTCCCAGCCGCAGCCGATTCCGATCGTGCCACCGGGACCGTAGGTGCGCACGAGTTCGTCGACGATCTGGGCGGGCGAGGCGTGCTCCAGCTCGAAGATGGTGCGGCCGTCGTCGCCGGGTGCTAGGCGCACCTCGACCTCGGTCGGCATGCCCTCGCCGAAGACCCAGGTCACCTTGATCAGACGGGGTTCCTCGCAGCGCAGGATTTCGCCACCGGCGTTGTCCTTGAGCTGGAACGTACCGCCGACCCGCAGGTCGCCCTCGACCGGGCCCAGCCATCGGCCCAGCCGCTCTCGGTCGGTGCAGGCGCTCCAGACGTCTTCGATCGGGGCGTCGTAGACCCGGCGCAGCAGCACCGACCGCCCTTCACCGGCGGCGACCGCCTGGTTGCCTATCTCCCGGTGGGTGGTGTTGATCTGGTTGATGATGTCGATCATTCGTCCTCCTCGCTAACGGACTCGGTCTCCTGACGATGATCCAGTGTCCCGGCAGTGTTTCCACCGTTGTCGCGCTGTTCGCGGCGTTTGCCGCGGGCGAGTTCGGTGGCCAATGCGTCCAGGCGCTGGCTCCAGAACTGCCGGAAGCGCTCCAGCCAGATGTCGACCTCCTGCAGAGGTGCTGCCTCCACCGCGTAGAGGCGCCGCGTACCGTCCGGACGGACGGTGACGAAACCGGACTCCCTCAGCACTCGCAGGTGCTGCGACACCGCAGGTGGCGAGATGCCGAACTCTGCCCGGATGACCTCGCTGACGGCACCGGCGGCCTGCTCTCCGTCGGCGAGCAGCTCCAGTATTCGGCGTCGCACCGGGTCGCCGAGGACGTCGAACGCGTGCACCCAGGAACTATGTCAATGTCCGCTTAATTAAGTCAAGCCTGAATAATGCTGTGATGCCGCACTCGTCAGCCCGTCCGCATGGTGGACGGGCT
>NZ_JBFBIK010000051.1:0-51106 GCF_040685555.1 Sphaerisporangium sp. NPDC088356 | reverse complement strand
CTTCCGTCCGGGGGTGGGGGGGCGGGGGCGGGGGCTCCCCCCACGCCAGCCAGAGACCGCCGTCGACGACCACGGCCATCATCTACGGCACCGCCGGCCTGGTCTTCCTGGTGGGAGGCATCATGCTCAGCCGCAGGCCACGCTACTAGGCCGACGGGAAACGGCCGGTCGCCCGCGTCCGACGCGCGCGCACCGGCCCTTTCGACGGAGAGCTCACGGGGGGTCGCAGGGCCGGACCTCCACGATGTCGCCCGGCGCGTACGGCATCTTGCGCGCCCAGGCCTCGGCCTCCTCGGCGGACCGGACCTCGATGATCCACAGCCCCCCGATCTGCTCGCGCCCGACGGCGTACGGGCCGGGGATGGCGGGCCCGTCCGGTCTGACCAGCTTGGCCGTGCGGGATCTGGTCAGGCCGGCGCCGTACTTGACGATGACGCCCGACTCGACCATCGCGCGGCCGAACTGACGGTGCCCCTCGGCCATGCGCTCTCGCTCGGCGTCGCTGAAGGCGTCCCACAGCATCTCGTCGCCGTGGATCAGCAGGAGAAAATCCATTTGTTGTCCTCCCTCTCGGGGTCTGCCCGCGGACGCGTTCTCCGCGAACCAGACCTCGAGGCGCGGGCGGGCCGCTGAGGCCGTCGTTCCACTGTCATCTTCCACGGTGGCGGCGACGCAACTCAACCGAGTTGCCCAAGCTCAGAGGAAGTGACCGGCGCCGTGCGTCACATCTGCCGTCTGGCGAGACGGGCGAACAGGCCGTCGGTGTCGGATACGAGTTCGTCGTACTGACCCTGCTGGACGATCCTGCCGCCGTCCAGCACCACGATCTTGTCGGCTTCCTTGATCGTGGACAGCCGGTGGGCGATCACGACGCGGGTGGCGTTCAGCTGGCGGGTGCTCTCCGCGACCACGTTCTGGGTCGGGTTGTCCAGCGCGCTGGTGGCCTCGTCGAAGAAGACGATGCGGGGCCGGGAGACCAGGGCCCGGGCGATCATGATGCGCTGCCGCTGGCCGCCGGACAGGGTGTTGGTCCCTTCCGACAGGACCGTGTGCATGCCCATCGGCATGGCCGTGATGTCGTCGGAGACGCCGGCCATCGCGGCCGCCTCCCAGGCGTCGTCGACCGTGTGGTTGGTGCTGCCGATGATGTTCTGCCGGATGTCGCCGGCGAGCAGGGCGCCGTTCTGCAGGACGACGCCGCACTGCCGCCGTACCGCGCCGATGTCGAGCTCGCCGAGGTCCTGGCCGTCGTAGAGCACGGTGCCCGCGGCCGGCTGCTCGAAGCCGAGCAGCAGGCGCAGGATGGTGGACTTGCCGCTGCCCGTGGGGCCCACGATCGCGACGAACTCGCCGGGGTCCACCGACAGGTCGACGTCGCTCAGCACCAGCGGGCCGTCCTCGCCGTACCGGAAAGAGACCCGGGAGAAGGCGATGCGGCCGGACAGGTCGCCGGGGTCGGCCTTGCCGGTGAGCTCCTCGGGCTCGGCCGCGAGAACCGGGCGCAGCTTCTCCAGCATGGGGACGACGCTCATCGCGGTCATCGCGGCGCCGGTGAACTGCAGCACAGAGGCCATGAGCAGGTTGAACGCGGCGAAGAACGACAAGAAGACGCTGATCGGCAGCTCTCCGCGCATCGGCCCGGCCACCACGGCGAAGATGAGGACCGAGCAGACCAGCGGGAACCCCGCGCTGAACGTCGTGACCAGGTTCTGCAGCCGCCGCGCCGACGCGGAGATGCTGCGGGTCCGCAGGAAGTCGCGGTTCCACACGCCGAACGCCTGGTCCTCGGCCGCGGCCACCCGCAGTTTCGGCACGGCGCTCAGGAGCTGGAACACCCGCGAGGACAGCCGCTGCTCCTGCTCGTACAGGCGGCGTTGCAGGCGTATCTCGAAGTATCCGGCGACCGCGCACACAAGGACGCTGACCAGCACGAGCAGGGTGGCGATCAGGGCCATCCTGCCGTCGTAGAAGAACACGAGCACGAGGTTGGCGAGGCCTCCGAAGAGGCCGAGCGTCGCGGTGGTCACGACGCCGGAGAGCATCTCCTGCGCCGTGCTCACGCCGAGCACGGTCGTGCCCAGTTGCCCGGTGGAGTAGTGGGCGAAGAACGTGGCGGGAAGCGACAGCAATCTGGTCCAGGCCCCGGCCTGCAGCCGGGCCGACGAGCGGCCCTCGATGCGCAGCGCGGCGATGTTCTGCACGATCGAGAGCGCGCCGGCCACGAACGCGCCCCCGATGACCAGCAGCGCCCCCTGCACGATGAGGTCGCGCTGGGCGCTCGCCACGAACGTGCCGAGGACCAGCCCGGTCATGGAGGGCACCAGCAGGCCGATGATCGCCACGAGCGTCCCGAGGGACGCCAGCACCCAGAAGTCACGGCGGTTGCGCCCGAGCCCGAACCGCAGCAGCCCGGCCACCGTGCGCACCTCGCGCGGCAGCGGCTGGTAGAGCACCTCCCCGCGGTTGGTCAGCGTCGCGGCCACCGCGGGCGTGAGGGGGGTGACCCGGTTCTGTCCCGGCTGCGCGAGCACGTAGTGGGATCCGATCGGCAGCAGCGCCACGGGCGTGTCGTCGCCCTTGCGGAAACCGACCATGGGGCCGAGGTCCTTGTTCTGCCACCCCTCGTCCAGCCGTACGGACCTGGTGCGCACCCCGGAGGCCAGCGCGATGGCCTGCAGCGGGTCGATCTGCCTTCCCTGGGAGCCTCCGGGCGGCGGCGCGGTGACGCGGAACCCTCCGTGGGAGGCGACGAGCCTGGCCGCGGCCAGCATGGGGGAATCGGTGGTGACGTCGGCCAGGCGCACTCTGGCCTCGGTGTCACGCACCAGCGTGTCGAATCCCCGCCGCGCGGTGCGCAGAATGTCCTTCTCCCGCCCGTTGCGGCGGGCCAGCATCTCCAGCTCTCGCGCGCCCTGCCGTTCGACCCGGCGGTCCACGGTGTACAGGAAGCGGGTCGCGTACTCCACCCACCTGGCCCAGATCGTCTCGTCGGCCAGCAGTTCCCACGTCGACCTGGCGCGTAGCCTGGCCGGGCCCGTGGCGACCAGCCAGTCCCGCTCGGTCACGCAGATGTGGGCGCCCGCGGTGAGCCGGCCTGCGACGCCCTCCGGCATCTCGACCACGCCGTCCTCGACGCCCACCCAGCACAGGCCGTCCACCGACCGGGTGGCCTCCCCGTCGGCCAGATCGGTGGGCTCGCCGGGCGACAGGGCGATGAACTCGCGCGGGGGCAGGCTGTTGCGCATGGCCTGGGCCAGCGAGACGATGCCCGCCTCCAGGCCCCGGACGAACTGCTTGACGGCCACCTCGTGCTCGGCCGGGGGCAGCGGGCCGGACGGGCCCGCCGACAGCCCCCGCACCCGGCCGAGCGGCATCCGGGACACCCGGGTGCCCGGCACCGGACGGCCGACGATGCTGTGCTTCGGGCCCTTGGGAGAGCCGAGCAGCAGCGACCCCTGGCTGATCCGGCACAGGAAGTTCCACCGGCCCACGGGCCGGCCGTCCTCCAGCCGTACCGCGAACAGGTCGACGGCCCCCTCCTCGACCAGGAGCACCTCGCGCAGGTCGGACAGCACGAGCAGGCGGTCTGCTGAGTAGTCGACGGGCGTCGCGGCCTCGGCGAAGAACGGCGCGAATCCGGTCACGGTCAACCCCTGTCGCCGTTGCTGTGGGCGTTCTCGATGAGCCTTGCGTAGTGGCCGCCGGCGGCGAGCAGTTCCTCGTGGCGGCCCCGCTCGACCACCTCGCCCTTGTCGAGCACGAGGATCTCGTCCGCGTCCCGGATGGTGGACAGGCGGTGCGCGATGATGAGGCAGCCGCAGCCGCGGCGGCGCAGGTTGTCGGCGATGACGCGCTCGGTCTCCGGGTCCAGCGCGCTGGTCGCCTCGTCCAGCACGAGAAGTGTCGGCTGGATCGACAGCGCCCTCGCCAGTTCCAGCCGCTGGCGCTGGCCGCCGCTGAAGTTGCGCCCGCCCTCGCGGACGCCGCTGTTGAGACCGCCCGGCCTGGCGGTGATCACGTCGAAGATGGCCGCGTCGCGCAGGGCCTCGATCACCACCTCGTCGGCGATGTCGTCGCTCCACAGCGTCAGGTTGTCGCGCACGGTGCCCTCGAACAGCGTGATGTCCTGGTCGACGTAGGCGATGGACGCGGCGAGGGCCATACGGGAGAGCTCGAGCCTCGGCCGCCCGTCCAGCAGGACCTGGCCCGACCCGGGCACGTACAGGCCGGCGGCGAGCTTGCCGACGGTCGACTTGCCGCTGCCCGAGTTGCCGACGATCGCCACCCGGCGGCCCGGCACGATCGAGAACGACAGATCTTTGATCACCGGGGGCGCGATCGGGTTGTAGCCGAAGGACACGTGCGAGAACTCCATGCAGCCGTCCAGGCGGCCGTCCAGCGACTGGCCGGGCCCCGGCTCGAAGCACTGCGCGACCGGGTAGCGCTCGACGTCGTACAGGCGGTTGATGTCCGCGGAGATGTTCTGGAGCTGCCCGCCCAGGTTGGTGAGCTGTGTAACCGGCCGGGACAGGGAATTGAGCAGCGTCTGGAAGGCCACCAGCATGCCCACGCTGATCACCCCGTCGACCACGCGCAGCCCGCCGATGAGCAGGATGAGCCCGCTGTTGATCCCGGCCAGCAGCGGGGGGACCACGGTCAGCGTGGCGGTCGCGACGCCGAGCCGCTGCTTGGCGGTGACGGCCTTGGCGAGGAACCCCGACCAGCGCTGGAACGCGTTCGGCTCGGCGCCGCTGGCCTTGACGGTCTCGATGAGCTGCAGGGTGTTGAAGGTGGTGGAGGTCAGGTTGCCGATGTCCGCGCGGAGCGCCGCCACCGCGTCCGTACGGGCACGGGAGACCCGCCGGAGCACCAGGATGTTGAGCAGCGCCATGCCGACCCCGAGCAGGCCGAGCATGAGGTCGTACCGGATGAGGATCACCGCGTAGAACAGCACGAGCACCAGGTTGATGACGGTGATCGCCAGGTCGCGGGAGAGGATCTCGCCGACCATGTCGTTGGCCTGGACGCGCTTTGCCACCTCGGCGGGGCGGCGCTGCAGGTAGAACTCGACCGGCAGCCGCAGCAGATGCCGGAAGAAGCGGGCCGAGCTCACCAGCCCGAACCGGATCTCCAGCCGCAGCAGGTAGTGCCGCTGCACGGAGGTCAGCACGAACACCGAGACCGCGGTCACCGCCATCCCGAGCAGCAGGGGGTACAGGAAGTCCGGGTCGCGCCCGGACAGGATCCGGTCGATGAACAGCCGGCTGAAGGCCGGCCCGATGATGCCCGGGACCACCAGGATCAGGCTGGCCAGCAGGATCAGTGGCAGCGCCCGGCCGGACGGCATCCGCCGTGACAGCAGGGCTTGGCCGACCCGGGTGGGGCGCCCGCCGGGCTCGAAGCCGGGGCCGGGTTCGAACGTCAGCACCACGCCGGTGAAACCGGAGTCGAATTCCTCCCAGTCGATCAGGCGGGGTCCGCTGGCCGGATCGTTGACCGCGACGACCTTCTTGCCGAACCGGGTGCGGATCCCCTCCACGACCATGAAGTGCTGGAACGCCCAGAAGATGATCACGGGCTTGGTGGCGGCGGCGCGCAGGTCCGCGGCCTCCATCTGGTAGCCCCTGGCGATCAGGCCGTGGCGCCGCGCCGCGGCGAGGACGCTGGAGGCCTTGGCGCCGTCGCGGGAGACGCCGCAGGCGGACCGCAACTCCTCCAGCGGGACGAACTTCCCGTAGTAGCCGAGGATCATCGACAAGGAGGCGGCGCCGCACTCGACCGCCTCCATCTGGATCACCGTCGGAGTGCTGCTCCGCCACCTTCCCCAGCGCGCCTTGGGTTCCTTGGAGCCCTTGGCGGCAGCCGGGCGCCGCGGCCCACCCCCCTCGGGGGCCAGGGGTGGGCTCGCCGTGGCTTGGCTCATTCGTCTCTCCTCCAGGAGCCGTGACAGGTGCCGCTCAGCGGCCGAGGAGCAGGTCGAACAGGGTCTGACCGCCCAGGTTGATCGAGCCCGTGACGTTGACCTGCGACGAGAGCCGCATCGGCGGGCCCGCCTTGGTGGACCAGGCGAATCCCGAGGTCGTGCCCGGGTCCCGCTCGAGGTCGACGATCACCAGCCGTGGCGGGGCGCCCGTGAGGTAGCCGCGCGCCGCCGCCTCACCGCCAACCAGGTCCGCCACCCCCTCCAGCAGCAGGGGGTACGTGCTCACCGACGCGACCCGGCCGCGCAGCAGCCCGAAGGCCCCCGGCGGGGCCGAGGAGACCGCCAGGTCGACCTCCCTGCCGGGGACGACGCCCAGCGTGCGGTCGGCCGGGACGAACAGCATCGCCACCAGCCGGTCATCGGGCGCGTCGGTGCGCTCGATGGTCATCAGGTCCTGGCCAGGCGCGACCATGTGCCCGTCGTCGGCCGTGGCGGCCACGACGTGCCCGGTGAACGGGCTCTTGATCAGGCGCGAGGTCTCGTCCAGCTGGACGATCTCCGCCACCGCCTGGCCCCGCTGAACGGAGTCGTCGGGGTGGACGAACATCGACCGGACCATCCCCGCGTACGGGCTCTGCAACTGGGCGGTGCCGCCCGGGTGGGTGAGCAGGCCGGTCGCGGACACCGTGATCGGCATCCGGCCGACGAAGGCCCACGCGGTCACCGCGGCGACGATGATCAGCACGACGAACGTGGCGATCCATCCGCGCGGAGAGGCCAGCAGGGTCGGGGAGTCGAGCTCGTCGGGCTCCCGCATCCGCTGGAGCGCCTTGTACCGGAATTTCATCCCTCATCACCGCTTGCTGCCGAGGACCAGCTCGCCCACGCTGCCCTCGGTGAGGTAGTCGAGCCCGCTCGCGGCGGCGAAGTCACCGGCGTCCCCGCCGCCGAGCCCGCACACCGCCAGGTTCATGGCGGTGCCCACCAGGTAGAGCGTCTGGTACAGCACGCCGACATGCTTCAGCACCAGGGAGTAGGCGATCGTCTCGTACTTCCACATCACCCTGCCGAAGCGGGCGGTGACCACGAGCAGCACCTGCGGGTCGGCCTCCAGCAACGCGGACGCCCGGGCCCGCCGCACCAGGATCTGGGTGGCAGGGCCAGGTTCGGCCACCCGCTCGAGCGCGTGCCCGGCCGTGTCGTAGTGCCAAAGGCCGGGCTCGACCCCTTCGCACGACACCACCAGCGGGTAGACCTCCAGTTCGTGCACGGACCCGCCGGACGGGTAGGGCCGGTCGACGAGCTCCTGCCCGTCGGGCGAGGTGAAGGCGTTGCGCCGCCGCATCGACCGGTACAGCAGGTCCCCGAGCTGGCCGACCGTGATCGGGGAGCCGGCGTCGTGCTCGCGCACCGAGCGGCGCCGCTCCAGGGCCTCGGTCAGGCTCGGATCGGACTTGGCCGCGATCTCCATGTCGGGTGGCACCAACGGGATCCGCCGGCCGTCGAACGCCGGAGGGGCGGCGGGCAGCGGGCCGAACCGCGACCCGAGGGGATAGGTCCCGCCGTACCGGCCGGTGACGCGGGGCCCCCGGCTGTGGGCGTGCAGCCACAGATCGCGTGGCGCCCACTGCGCCCGCGACTGGTCGTCGTCCTCGGGCGTGCGGGTCAGCAGACCGGCGGCGTCGAAGAACCGCAGCACCTGCTCGACCGGCACGCCGGGCAGGGCCTCGGCCAGCTCGGCCGGGGTGGTCCAGTCCGCGAGCGCGCCGAGGATCCCGGCCGTTCGCGGAGCCAGCTCGACGGCGCTCGCGTGGCGCGGGGAGCGCACCGTCAGCATGCCGTCCTCGGCGGTCGCGACGGCGAACCGCGACAGCTTCACCTTCGTTCCGGGGGCCGGCGCGGCGGCGGGCTCCAGCGGCCCGGCGCCGACGGGCCACAGCCGGGCGCCGTCCACGCTGTACTCGAGCAGCCCGCCCCCGGCCAGGCGGCGCACCAGCATGTTCCAGCGGAACAGCCCCGCCTCCCCGTCGCCGCCGACGACCGCCGCGGTGAGGCCGGCCTCGGTCACATCGCCGGCGGCGAGCGCGCCGAGGGCCGCCACCGCGCCGGGGGGCAGGTCGCGCAGCCCGAGGGCGCCCACGGGCGCCGACACCCGGAGCGAGCCTTCGGACTCCGCCAGTTCCGCGTCGCGGCGGAGCCGTACCTTGGTCTGGGTCACAGTCTGCTCCTCCGCGCTCAGAAGAAGACGCTCGTGGGATTGAGCTGGTCCTCGGTGCTCGCCTGTGGCACCCAGCCGAGCGCGGCCGGCACGTCGTACAGGCGTCCCGCGCCGAGCCGCCGCCAGAAGTGCCGCATGCCGGGCGCGATCATCCGTACGACGTTGAGGTCCAGGTCGGGGCGGGTCTGGTCGAGCACGATGACCTCGATCCCCGCCGCCTTCGCCCTGGCCACGCACGTCTCGACGTCTCTGGCCAGGTCCTCGCCGTCCGCGCGGGCGTAGTCGGCGGGGGTACGGGGGCGCTGGGCCGGGTCGGGGACCAGCCACGGCTCGTTCGCCAGCTTGGTCTCCTTCCACCAGGCCAGGGTGGCGATGTCGTTGTCCAGGTACAGGGTGTTGCCCTGCTCGTCGCGCCGTTCCACCGACGGGAGGAACTGGTTGACCTCGGTCAGCGTCCTGATCGCCGCGATACGCGGGTCGAGGTGGGCGCCGAAGCCGACGATGACGTCCTCGACGGGGTGGCCGATCCGGTGGGAGACCCCGACGAAGGCCGGGATGCCGAGGTCGGTGGTGATGTCGAGAAGCCAGATGCTGCGGCCCATGCCCGCGTAGAACTCGCGCAGCGTGTCGATGTACGGGTCGCGCAGCGAGTCGAGGTCGAAGGCGGGGCGTCTCGCGCGGTTGTACCACCACAGGGCGACCGCGTCACGCTCGACGAGCTCGCAGAACCCCTGCAGGATCGCCTCTTCCATCGAGTTGCCCGAGGCGTTGCCGTTGGAGTCGCCCACGCAGTAGAAGTGGCGTTCCAGGTCCGGGTGGCCGTACCAGGCGTACCCGCTGGGGATGAGCCGCTCACGCTCGTCGGTGAGCGACCAGGCGGGCGACCAGTCGATCGGCAGGTCGGTGCGGAACTTCTCCGGCACCAGGTGCAGCCGGTGGCTCGGGTCCTTGTTCCACTCGTCGCGCCCGGCGTACTGGGACGGGGAGAAGTGGAGCAGGGACTCCGCGTGGACGGCGAGAGAGGGGTCGAGGTCCGCGTAGGCGGCCTTGCGCACCGGCTCCTCGCCCCGCCACACGCCCGAGTACCGCTCGATGGCCTCGCACAGGGCGCTGACCTTGGCCTGGATCTCGGTGCGGCCCTTGCCGCCGCTCTGCCCGCGAAGGTTGCGGCGGAGCAGGTCCATGTTGTCGCCGACCATGGCGAAGTTGTGGCCGGCGGTGAAGCTATAGGTGACGCCGTTGTCGTACTCGGCGAACGTGTGCAGCCGGGTGACCGCCCCGATGAGCGGGCTGATCTGCCGCTGCAGCCGTTCGTAGGTCTGCGCGGGCGCCTCGATCCGGTATCCGCCGTCGGTGATGTGACGCGCGTCGCGCGCCGACAGCACCACCTTCGGGCTGCGCTCGGTGACCAGCGACGGGTCTCCACAGGCGGGGCACTGCGGCAGCCGGATCATGGTGTGTTCCGTGGCGGCCAGCGTGCGCAGGTCGACCGTGGTCATCTTGCCTTCGAGCCGCGACGGCGCGCCCGTGGCGGCCATCCGCGCCATCTCCACCGCGAGCAGCCCGCCGGCCAGGGACGGTCCCGCCGGGTTCGCCTCCAGCGCGGGGTGGTAGGGGATGCCGTCGCCGTGCTTGCCGGCGAGGTAGCGCTCCACCTGGCGGTTCCCAGTGATCCGCTGCGCGAGGCAGGCCCAGCAGCCGGTGCGGCCGGGGTGGATCACGGGCCCGGCCCACACCGTCAGCCCGGTCGGCTTCACCAGCGCCCAGGGGTGCTCGGCGGCGAGGTAGGCGGCGTTGAGCCGTTCCAGCGCCGGGTCGAGGTAGTCGTTGACGACGACCAGGGAAAGGGCGCCGCCGGGCGCCTCGGCCTCCTCGTCGACCCCTGCGAGCCGGACGCGCAGGCCGTGTTCGCGCAATTGCGCGACCACCGCGTCCGGATCGGCGCCGTCGCCCGCGACCACGGTGAATTCGGTCTCCGCGAGCGCGGCCTGGACGGTTTTCGGATCGATTCCCTGCGCGTCCCAATAGGCGAGCGTGCCGTCCGGCCAATCCGGCCGCCCGTCCACCAGGTGACCCAGAGCGTCGAATTTACGGATGGCGACGATGACCTGCATAAGCGATAACTCGGCGCCCAGCGCCCCCGCGATATCGGCTATGGTGTGCCGTCCGTCCAGGTAGGGAAGCACCTTGACGCACTCGGTTCCCTTGATGAGGAAGTGCTGACCTTCGGCCAGCAGGAACACCTTCGATCCCTCGACCACTTGGGCCGCGAAGTGTGCTTTGAGGCGGGGGCGATCCATGGCACTCCTCGTTCGGCTCAAATGCAATTGATCGCAGAGTCGCATCGGGCCAGGACCATGTAAAGACGTAATTCCGGCATACGTATTCGGACGTCCACAATAAGCGCGGCGTACAGGATGCGTATCCGGGAAATGCGTACGAACGCCTGGACGTCGGGGTTCGCCTACGCGTCAGGGTAAGCTCCGTCGTAGTGCAGCCGAGGTGGCGCGTGGTCTGCTACGCATCCCGACAAACCGCCCAATTTGCGGCGATAGGTCCCTTTGGCGTGCATTAGGTATTGACAAGGCACTAGTCATACGCGGCATGATCCTGGTGTAGACGTAAGCACCCGGCTCTGGGGGGAACGATGTTGTCAGGGCAGCAGGTGCTGCACCGCGACATCGAGTTACGTGTGATACAAGAGGCGCTTTCCAACGCGTACGCGGGAAAGCCTTCCGTTCTGGTCATCCTCGGCCCCAAGGGCATCGGAAAGACCACCCTGCTCCACGCGGCGCTGGCCGAGAAACCGGATGCCCGCGCGATCCTCACGGCACGCGGCCACCCCGCCGAGCGCGATTTCCCCTTCGGAGTGGTCCGCCAGCTGTTCGATCCCCTCACCGGCGGCACGCCGCCCGCCGAGCCCGCCTCCGCACCGCTCATAGTCCCCGGGCACATGTACGAGGCCCAGGGCTCCGGCCTCGTCGCCCCCGACCTGCTGCAGAGCCTCTACCGCGCGACCCGTTCCATCACCGGCACCCAGCCGCTGATCATCGCCATCGACGACGCCAACCACGCCGACGCCCAGTCGGCCCAATGGTGCTCCTACATCGCCAGGCGGCTCGACGGGCTGCCCATCGTCATGATCCTCACCATCGACTCGCAGTCCCGCGGGGGCCACGACCTCATCCGGGACATCGGGGCCCTGCCGTACGCGCGGTTGCTCCGGCCGGCCCCGCTCTGTCACCGCTGCACCGGGCAACTGCTGGAGTCGGCGATGAGCGCCGCGATCGACGCGGAGGTGGCGGAGGCGTGCCACCAGCTCACCCAGGGCAACCCCCTGCTCCTTCACCAGCTGGCCGGCCAGCTGATCACCGCCAAGGTGAGCCCGGACAAGACCGAGCTGCCGCGGATGCTGGAGATGGGTGCGACCTCGCTCACCGAGACGGCGCTCGGATGGCTCCTGGCCCATGACCCCGCCAGCGTCGACCTGCTGCGCAGCCTGGCCATCCTCGCCCCCGACGACGGGCTGGAGACCGCGGCCGTACTGTCGGGGTTCGGCCAGCTCGCGGCCAGGGAGGCGGGCGAGACCCTGCGCAGGGCCGGGCTCCTCGTCGGCTCTCCCCCCGACCGGTTCGTTCACCAGCACATCCAGCAGACCATCCTGGCCGGGATGGATCCCTCGGTCCGCGACGACCTCCACCGCAGGGCCGCGTCACTGCTCTACCGCTTCGGCGCCCCCGTCAACCGGTCCGCCCGCCACCTCATGTCGGCCACGCCCACGGGTGATCCGTGGACCGTAACGATCCTGCGCGAGGCGGCGCGAGACGCCGTGACCGACCACGCCTGGGAGCCCGCGACCCGCTACCTCCACCGCGCGCTCGCCGAGTCCGACGACCCGGCCGTCGACCTGGAGATCACCGCCGAGCTGGGCGCCGTCGAGATGCAGCGCGACCTGCCCGCGTGCCTGCGACGCCTGCGCACCGTCTTCGGCCGCGTCCGGCTGGCCCCGCAGAAGATGTCCGCGCTCGCGCCCTTCGCCGACATCCTCGTCACCGCCAACTCGGCCGAGGCGGGCGGGATCTTCGGCGAGGCCGTCCAGCTCGCCGCCGAGACACCCGCGGCCTTCGGTACCGACCTGCTGTTCCTCCTCGGCGCGCAGGCGATGCTGTGGGGGCAGTCCGCCGGCGTGCTACGCAAGCTGGGCCGGTCGATGCAGAACATGGCCACCCCCCAGGCGAGGGAGTTCCTGAGCGCGCTCGCCCTGGTCACAGGCGTGAAAGGGCGCAACCTGACGAGGACGCTTGCGCTGACCAGGCGCTGCTTCGACGGCAAGGGCGTCGTCCCGCTGGGCGCGGTGCTCCCCCTGGTCTGGGGCGACCGCATCGACGAGGCCTCGTACTGGTCGGAACGCGTGGTCACCGAGGCGCGCAACGCCGCCTCCGACACCCGGCTGGTCATGTCACTGGTGGTCCGCTCCGAGGTGCGCTACCAGCTCGGCAGCCTGGAAGCCTCGCTGCGCGACGCCACCGAGGCGGCCCGCCTGGCGGAACTCTCCCATACCGAGGGGTTCTCCATGGCGGCCACGGCCAACGCGGCCCGGGCGCTCGTCGAGCTCGGCGCGCTGGACGTCGCCGAGTCCCTGCTCCGGTCCGTCGATCCCTACGGAGGGGACTGCCATCCCCTGATCTCCGGCCACATCATGGACGCGCTCGGACGCCTCTACATCGCCCAGGGCAGGCCGCGGGACGGCCTGCGCATCCTGCTGGACTGCGGGCGGCGCCTGACCTCCTCGGGCATCACCAACCCGGCCTGCGTCCCCTGGGGGACCAACGCGATCCTCGCGTACATGCTGTTCGGCGAGCGGACAGCGGCGCGGGCGACCGCCGAAAGGGAGCTTGAGCTGGCCCGCGCCTGGGGCGCGCCGACCACCATCGGCCGCGCCCTCAGCGCCGGAAGCGTGGCGTACGAGGGCACCGCGCGGCTCGACATGCTGCACGAGGCGGTCGACCTGCTGCGCAACAGGGGTGCCCGGCTGGAGTACACCCGGGCCCTCATCCGGCTGGGCATCGCCCTGCGCCAGAACGGCGACGAGCACAGGGCGCGCGAGACCCTGACCGCCGGGCTCGACCTCGCCGTCGACTGCGGCGCGGTGCGGCTCGCCTCACTGGCCGACAAGCACCTGGCCACCGCCGGCATCCGCCCCGCCGGCCCCGGCGCCCGTCCCTCCGGAGCACGGCGGGAGAACGCCCATCCGCTGACGACCGGCGAGCGCCGCGTCACCGACCTGGTGCTCCAGGGCATGAGCAACCTCGAAGTGGCGACCATCCTGTCGATCAGCAAGCGCACCGTGGACACCCACCTGGCCCGCATCTACCGCAAGCTGGGCATCCACACCCGCGCGGAACTCGTCGCCATCCTCACCAGCCTGACCGCCGACACCCCCGCGGACCTGGACCTCAGGAAACAGCCCCCACCGACCTTCGAGGACCACATGGAGTACCGCACGGTCCTGTGACTTGCGGCCACGCGCCCAAGGCCACTCTCGCACGCTTCGAGCGCCACGCCGGCCCCGAGGGACTGTGGATCTTAGCGGGCCGTCTTGGGTCCTCATTGCCCCTACGGGGGACGCGGCCCCATCGGCTCGGGCCGAAGTCGTAACGCGATGTTCACACGTGCCGGGGTCGGGGTCTGAGGCACATGTCGGCCGCCCGTCCGCGGGCGACGTGAGAGGGCTTCCGGGCAGGTCGAATAACGGCCTCGCCGATGCCGGCGAGCACGCCCTCCCCTGGCTTCCGGTCAGCCGTTAAACAGAAGCCACACAGGTCAAAAATGTCACTTTAGACGCTTCGTGGCATCTTGACCGGTTTATTGCACCTTTATACCATCCTGATCATCTTCCCCCGGCGCCACAGTGGCGTCGCTCTTCCAAGGACGTCCTTGCTCCTGCCCCGGGGCGGGTCGTCCCTGCCCCCCTGAGGAGTCGTCATGCCAAGCACCGCCAGGTGCAGGAGACCTGTGTACGGGAAGGTGGCGGGTGTCGCGGTCATGGCCGTGACCGCACTCGTGCTGCCGCTGAGCCCGTCCGCGAACGCGGACAGGGACACCCATTCACACGGCAAGCCCACGCAATGCAGCTCCGATCCGAACGCTCACATCGCCTCCGTGCCGAGCCCCGAGTCGTTCCTCGGTTTCCCTCTCGGCAAGGGTCAGTCCCGGGTCGTCACGACCGAGGAGATCCAGAAGTACGTCCAGGCCGTCGGGAACGCGTCCAGCAGGGTGGTCACCGGCACGGTGGCGCGGAGCGTCACCGGTCAGGACCTGCCCTACGCCATCGTGTCCAGCGAGAAGCACATGGCCAAGGGACAGGTGGCCAAGATCGCCAAGCAGATCCAGGAACTGCGCGACCCGCGCTCGCTCCGTCCGGACAAGGCCGCGCGCGTCGCCGCCGACACCCCCGCCATCGTCTGGGTCGCGGGCAACGTCCACGGCGGTGAGAAGAGCGGCGCCGACGCCGCGCTCAAGACGCTGTACGAGCTGGCCGGCGGGCTGTCCTGCGACGTGGCCAAGCGCAACGAGAACACCGTCACGGTCATCGTGCCGACGCAGAACCCGGACGGCCGCGACGCGAGCCGCCGGCAGAACGAGTTCGGCTTCGACCTGAACCGCGACTGGTTCGCCCGCAGCCAGCCGGAGACCGACGGCAAGATCGCGATGCTGCGCGAGTACCCGCCGCAGGTCTTCGTCGACGCCCACGAGATGGGCGGGCGCCAGTACTTCTTCCCGCCGAACGCCGACCCGATCCACCACGAGATCGCCGACCAGCCCGTGGACTGGATCAACCGGATCGGGGCCGCCAACGCGGCGGGCTTCGGCTACAACGGCGCCTGTGGCGGCGCGGTCACCGTGGAGTGCTACTTCAACTACGCCACGTACGACATGTTCTACATGGGGTACGGCGACACGGTGCCGGCCACCGGTTTCGGCGCCGCCGGGATGACCTTCGAGAAGGGCAGCTCCTCGGCCGTCGAGGACCGCGTGCAGCAGCAGTTCAACACGCAGTGGGCCACCACCGGCTGGGCGGCCGATAACAAGAACGAGATCCTCAACGGCTACTACAAGATCTGGCAGACGGCGCTCGCCGAGGGCGCGTCCGGCGCTCTTGAGCCGAACCAGGTCGTGCAGCCGACCAACACCGTCCAGTTCCCGGTGCCCGACATCAAGATCCGGTCGTACTTCCTGATGCCCGACCGCCAGCTCGGCGACGTGCGCCGTCTGGTCGAGCGGCTGCGGGGCATGGACGTCGAGGTCTACGAGGTCGAAAAAGCGGTCACCGTGCCCAACGCCCGGATCTTCGGCGGCCGGTCCGCCAAGAACCTGAAGGTTCCGGCGGGGGCGTACTGGATCCCGATGAACCAGCCGCAGAAGCACTGGATCCAGGCGCTGATCGGCGAGGACCCCTACGTTCCCTTCCCCTACTTCTACGACGTCTCCTCCTGGAGCAACCCGCTGCTGATGGGCGTCGACACCGTCTACACCGGTGACGCGCTGTCGCCGAAGGCCAAGCGCGTGAATCGCCTCGAAGGGGGCGTCGACTGCTCGGCGTCGGGGAACGGCTCGTACTCCTACTCGCTGGACTCCGCCGCCGCGTCGGAGCTCACGTTCAAGCTCCTCGGCTCGGGCGTGGCCCTCACGCGTGACTTCAAGACGGGCGTGGTCAGCCTGCCGGCCCGCGCGATGGCCAAGGACGCGCTGGACAAGCTGGCGCGTTCGCTCGGCGTGACCGTCAAGGGCAGCTCCAAGCCGGCCTCCGGCACCGCGCTGCGCCTGCCCGACGCCGGCCTGTTCGCCGGCACCGGCATCTCGACGACCTCCGGGTCGTACGGCGAGGCGCGGTACGTGCTCGGCAGCCGCTGGGGCCTCAACCTCAAGCCGGTGACGCCCGCCGACATCAACGACAACACCGCGGCGTTCACCGGGCGTACCGCGCTGGTGGTCCCGGACGGCAGCAACTCGACCGGCGGCCTGACCGCGCAGGGCCTCGCGAACCTCAAGGCGTGGGTGGCGGCCGGCGGCACGTACCTCGGGCTGCGCAACGAGGGCACCAGGGTCGCGCGCGCCGCGGGCCTGACCTCCACCACGGAGAAGGCGAAGCCGACCGGCTACCAGGTCATCGGCTCGCACTTCCGGGTGGACGTGGCCAACACCAGCGCGGTGGCGCTCGGCCGCCCGGCGGAGGACTTCCAGTTCAACAACGGCGACCCGATCCTCAACCCGAGCCAGACCGGCGTGAACGTCCTCACCTACCCGGCCGGCGACACGTTCTGGTCCAACGGTTACACCGTGAAGGCCGACACCCTCAAGGGCACCGCGGCGCTGGTCGACGAGCCGACCGGCACCGGCCACGCCGTGCTCTTCGCCTACAACCCGCTGTTCCGCGCCTACAACGAGAACGGCATCCACCTGGTCGCGAACGCCCTGCTCGCTCCGGCGGCGTCCGCGTCGCCGCAGGCGCAGCAGCGGACGGCGGCGCCGCAGAGCAGCGCCGACGCCCTTCGCGCGCAGGCGGAGAACGCCGAGGAGCCGGCCAACATCGGCGGGGAGTGGCGGCCCATCACCATCCAGGTCGCCGAGGCCGACCTGGCGCGGACCGAGTCCGTGGTCGGGAAGTACACCGGCACGGGCAGCTCGGCGGTGGCCGACGGTTCGGCGTACATCACCATCCCGAACCCCGAGGGACTCTCGGCCGACGAACACCCGTTCCTCAGGGATCTGGTGCGCGACCTGAACAGCACGGGCATCCCGCTCCGCTCCGTCGTGGGCTAACCCTGTTCCTGGTGAATCCCTCCACGAGATGAACCGAGTCCCGGCCGGGCCCACCTCCGGCCGGGACTCGGCTCATGGCGGCCGGAGCTCAACGTCACGCCGGGAGTCTCACCCCGCGGGTGCGGTGAGGGTGGCGGGGACCGGGACGTCTAGGTATTCGAGCAGGGAGGCCAGTTCCCGGTCGAGTTCCCTGCTGACGCTGGTGATCTCGGGGTTGCCGAAGCTGGAGAACTGGGTGGTGGGCTGTTCCACCGTGAACCAGGTCTCGCCGTCGGCGTCCTCGTAGATGGCCGTGCGGAGCGGGGCGTACAGCAGGACGGCGGGGTTGTGATGGTACATGCGCTGGGCGATCACGTGGTTTCCCATCAGGTACTCGACGCAACGCCACCTGTCCCCCGCGAGCCGCATGATGTGGGTGAAGTCTCCGCTCCAGTAGAGGATGAAGTTGTGCGGGGCGTTCTCGGCCGTCGCCTGGAGGATGGCGTCCCAGTCGGCGTCGTCCTCGGCGAGCCGCTCGAAGCGTTCGGCCTCGAACCTCGGGACGGCCCGCTGGTAGCGGGCGCGGAAATCGTCGAACGGCGCGCCGACCGCCATGGAGAGGCGGTTCACCCAATGCGGCACGACTTCGATCCTGTGGCCCACCCGCCGGCCCATGGTCCCTCCCGATGTGTCATCCCCTCGGACGGAGCGGTCATCACCTGTCGCCGGTGGGACACACCTGCCCTGGGGAATCTTCAGCGCGGGGTGCCGTGCTCTTTGCGATCGTTCTGAGCCCCGCCGGCGGGTCAGGCGGCGAACAGGAGGAGAAGGCCTACGACGGTGTAGACGACCATGAGGAGGAGCAGGGGGATCTGGCCGAGGACTGCGGTGCGGCGGGGGAAGAGGGCGAGCGCGCGGTCGTGGGCGAGGACGGTGCCGAGCACGTGGCCGATGATGATGACCGTCACCTGGAGCATGGCGATTCCGGCCGGGGTGGTGCCGGCCGCGCTGAGGGTCCAGTCGGCGGTGCCCAGCCAGTCGGCGCCGGTGCCGAGCGGGTCGGAGAGCAGGGAGAGGGTCCGCTGGCCCTCCAGGAGGAACAGCGTGTAGTAGTGCGCGACCACGTACCCGACGGCGATCGGCACGATGGCGTGGGCCAGCTCGCCCGCCGTCGTGCCCGGCTCCGCCTCACCCCAGCGGCCGGCCAGCGCGGTCGTACCGAGGTAGGCCGCGAGCACCAGGCCGATGACGGTGACCAGTCCCAACGTCCCCATGACCGGCGCCGGCAGCGGGCTCTCCTGTACGAAGCGCACCCAGACCGGCGCGTTGGAGAGGCTGTCGTACATGGTGGAGCCGAGGAGCACCACCACCAGCACCGTGAGCCCCGGGGCGGGCCGTAGGCCGGCCATGCCGTCGAGCGAGTTACGCCAGGTCACGACGCCGTCGCGACGTCTCACCACCGGCGCGAGGCTGCCGACCAGGGTGCTGTACGCCTCGAACGCGTCCCCCCGGTCGAACCAGTCCGATCCGAAGACCACCGCGCCCGCGAGCATGAGCACCGTGTACGCCGCGAGCCAGATCGTGATGACGGGGAGGGTGGCGCGCTCGGGGGCCACCAGCTCCAGCCACACGAAGGCGAAGATGCCGGCCGCCGCAGGCCAGTAGCCGAGACCCGGTGGCAGCTGTCGCGGCCCGACCCGGGGGTCACGCCTGAGAGCCGTGCAGGCCAGCAGGTGCAGCGTGCGCAGCGGGTTGAGGTTGCGCCAGACCGGGCCGAAAAGCAGCGACAGCGGCACCAGGCCGACCCAGAACACGACGTAGAAGACCCCTGCGGTGGGGTTCTCGACGTTGTCGGGGCCGAAGAGCAGGCCCAGGCAGAAGTACGCGGCGGCGGCCAGCCCGAGCAGCCGCCAGACCCACGGCCAGGCCGTGGAGGACACCACCTGCTGGAGCAGCGCGGACAGCGGGCGGGTGCGCGCGAGGACACCGCCCAGCCTCGGTTCGGTCCACAGGGCGCCGAGCGCCACGAACGACACCAGCAGCGCCAGGATCGCGCCGGTCAACGCCGCCGAGAACGGGATCGGCAGGTCCTGGCGGCCGCCGATGCCGTGAGCCAGGAGCACCCCGCCGCCTAGCGCACCAGGAGCTGGCACAGTTGCAGCTCCGTGCCATGGGTCTCGACCTCGAACAGCCCGCTCTGGTCCGCGACGAACTCGATCTTCGCGGGAGTGCCGGGCTGGAGGTTCGCCGCCTTGTCGTAGCCGTGCACGTGCGCCACGTCCGCCACGTCGCTGGTCACCGTGATCCGTACCGTCTGGCCCTTGGTCACGTCGACCCGTCCGGGCGGGGGCGTCACCGTGCGACCGGCGATGGTCACCGCGATCTCCTTGACCGCCGAGGTGCCGGGCGCGGCGGCACTCGAACCGCCGCAGGCCGACGTGGCCACCAGCATCGCGATGGCGAGCATCAGGGCGGCGAGCAACGGGCGGCGGCGGGCGAGGGTGGACGTCATCGGCGGTTCTCCTGGGGAACGGTGAAGGGTGGAGCCATCTCAGCGGCGCTTGGGGGCCTTCGCGTGGGGCCTGTGGCGGTTCAGCGGCGCTTGGCCTTCGCGGGGGGTTTCCTGCCCGGCGTGGCCGCGCGCTGCGCCGACGGCTTCCTCGCCTTGGCGCCGGAGGAAGGCCCGTGGGACGCGGGGCCGCCGGAGGGTGGACGCCCGGCCGAGCCGCCGGCCGGTGCCGGTCGGCGTGCCGCGCGGAAGACCATGAGGCCCGCTCCGAGGACGAGTACGGCGGGCACCAGCCAGACCATCACGCCGTTGCCGGAGTCGGCCGGCGCCGCGGTCTCGGATCCGGCCTTGGGCGCGACGCTCGTCGGCCCGGTCTGAGGGACGGGCCCGGCCTGCGGGGAGGTTGTGGCCGTGCCGGTCTGGGGGACGGGGCCGATCTGGGGCACGGTGGTGGTCCCGCCGGTCTCGGGGACCGTCCCGCTCTGAGGGGCGGTGTTCTGGGGACTGGTCGTGACGCCGGGCTCGGGAGTCGAGCCGGTCTGGGGGACGGTGCCCTCGCCGCCGGCCGCGGCGAGCAGGGCGGGCCCGGGCTGGTCGGTGGGGGCCTTCCAGCCCTTGGGCGGCGCCGACATCTTGCCCTTGTACGTGAACCGCACCTCGCCCTTGACCTGCTCCCCGTCCGAGGCCACGGTCAGGTAGCGGGCGACGTACGTGCCCTGCTCCGGCCAGTAGGCCACCGGCACCTTGGCCGCGTACCCGATGTGGAACAGGCGCGGCTCCCACGTGCCGTCGACGAGCTGGTACTCCTGGACCGGCTCGTCGAGGCGCTTGGACTCCCCGTACGTCCAGTGCCGGTCGACCCGGACACCGCTCGGGGCGGTGACGGTGAAGTACGCGTTCGAGGACGGCTGCTCGGTGAAGTAGAGCGAGAGCGACTCCATGGGTTCGGAGACCGTGCTGTCCTTCGCCGGGTTCGACAGCGCGAGCTGCCCGTGGGCGGACGCGGGCGGCGCCAGGCCGGCCATCGCGATGCCGCCGACGAGGGCGAGCAGGAGCAACCGGCCTACCCACCGTGCCACCCCGCCGAGATGCGCAGGGGTGACCCGCCAGAGCCGTGTGCGTCGGGAAGAGGGCAGCGTCGATCCTTCCGGGGGTACCCTACGCGTGCGCCGACCACGTCGTATTGGGGATGGGCCGTCGCGCTCGCCGGTGTGCCGACCGGTGTCACGCACGGATGCTGGGCCACATTGTCGCCACGAAGCCGCATAAACGTCAATATCCGTAACGTGGGTGAAATAGCCCGATCTTGACCGATTTGTCACTCCTTTATACGATCCGCTTCAGCTTCCACGGCTTGAACCGCTGAAAGGGATCGCATGAGATTTCGCCGTCTGGGCGGTACGGCCGTCACGGCCGCGCTGAGCGTCCTGGTCAGCGTCCCGCCGGCACACCCCGCACTCGCCGCCCCAGGGGAGCCCGGCAAACCGCGCTACTCGGCCGGCGCGCCGAGCGTCGGCGACCCGTACTTCCCCGACCAGGGCAACGGCGGCTTCGATGTCCAGCACTACGACATCACCTTCTCCTACGAGACGGCCGGCCGGCGCATCGACGCCGTGACGACGATCACCGCGGTCGCGACGCAGGACCTGGACCAGTTCGACCTGGACTTCCGCGGCCCCGAGATCACGTCCCTGACGGTGAACGGGCACCGGGCGGACTTCCGGCGGGACGGGCAGGAGCTCGTCGTGACGCCGCGTCCCAAGCTCAAGGAGGACAAGCCCTTCACGGTCGTCGTGAAGTACGCGGGGACGCCGCCGGTCATCACGGACCCGGACGAGTCCATCGAGGGCTGGGTCCCGACCGATGACGGCGTGTTCGTACCGGGCGAGCCGCAGGGTTCCACGGCGTGGTACCCCGGCAGCGACCACCCCACCGACAAGGCGACGTTCAGCTTCCACGTGACCGTGCCCGAGGGGATCACCGCGGTCGGCAACGGCCAGCTGCTGTCGCAGACGACCAAGAAGGGCCGGACGACGTTCGTCTGGGACTCGACCGAGCCGATGGCCACCTACCTCGCGACGATGACGATCGGGAACTTCCAGGTGACCCGGTCGGCGACGCCGAGCGGCATCCCCGTCTACACCGCGGTCGACCCCCAGCTGGCCAGCCAGTCGGCGGCCACCGTCGCCAGGATCCCGGACATCCTCGAGTACTTCAGCACGATCTTCGGGCCGTACCCGTTCGCCTCGGCGGGTGCGATCGTCGATCGCGCGCCCGACGTCGGCTATGCCCTGGAGAGCCAGACCAAGCCCATCTTCTCCAGCTCCCCGAGCCTCGGCACGATGGCGCACGAGATCGCGCACCAGTGGTACGGCGACAGCGTGTCGCTCGGCCGGTGGTCCGACATCTGGCTCAACGAGGGCTTCGCGACGTACGCCCAGTGGCTGTGGACCGAGCACAACGGCGGTGCCACCGCGCAGCAGACGTTCAGCTCCTCGAGCAACTACGGGCGCGCCGCGACCTCGTCGTTCTGGCAGACCGTCACGACCGACCCCGGCCCGGTGGACATGTTCGGAAACGTCCCCTACAACCGGGGCGCCATGACGCTGCACGCGCTGCGCGGCAAGATCGGCGACACCGCGTTCTTCCGCCTGCTGAAGGAGTGGGCCGCCGCACACCGGTACGGCAACGCGAGCACCGCCGACTTCATCCGTCAGGCGCAGGACGTCTCGGGCATGGACCTGACGAACTTCTTCGACGTGTGGCTCGTTCAGAAGGGCAAGCCTTCCGCCTGGTAGGCACGGAAAGTTCGACTACTGCTGTACCGTTCGCGCTGTGATGTACCGAATCCGTGTCTGCATCGGTTCGCTGATCTCCTTGGTATGCCTGGGGTTCGCGCTCTACGCGTTGTATCAGCTGATCCGTGGCGGAAGCTGCGCGTCGGGCGGCAACTACGTCTCCGCGCGCGCGTGCCCGCCCGGCACGGAGAAGTGGGCCTGGGTGCTGCCCGGCGCCATCATCGGCGGCCTGCTCAGCTTCTTCCTGGGCACGTTCAAGGGCTCCGGGCCCACCCCGATCGACGGTGTCAATGCCGCGTCGGACCCGGCCACTCGCTTGGGCGGCCGGGTCATCATGACGAGGGGCCAGGTGTTCACCCGTGGCGAGACGCCCGATTCCTGGCAGATGTTCACCCCCGGGCAGGCTCCTCCCCCTGGAGGAGCACCCGGCGGGCCCGCGGACGCCCTGGATCCGATCGTCCGGCTCCAGAAACTCCGCGAGCTGCTCGACGCGGGCACCCTGTCCCCCGCCGAGTTCGAGCAGGCGAAGGCGAAGATCCTCGCCGAGATGTGACCGCCCCCTGATCCACGGCACGGCGATCCCGCCGCGAAGCCCCGGCCGAGCCGGGAACGCCTAGAGCGCCGCCGGTTCCGACTCGCGGACGTCGCCGAAGTACGGCGGGGCGACGGCTCTGGTCATGTTCCTGTGCCGGAGGAAATAGGCGCTCGCCCAGTCGACCAGCGGGCGCACCGGGCACAGCACCGACCGGGCGTTCCCCACGGTCCCCGTACGGCCGGCGCCACGCGAGCCGATGTACTCCCCCGCCCGGCCGAAGTCGCCCTCGTACATGACCAGTTGCCGCGTCTCGCGCCAGACGGTCGCCTCGCCCGCGCGGCCGGTGGGGACGGCCACCCGATGGGTCCTGCGTCCCCTGAAGGGCGTCAGGTGCTCGCTGAGGTGCAGCATCGTGCACTTGTCCCAGCCGACCCCGAGGAGCAGCGCCTTGGCCCCGAGGTCGTGGAGCCTTCCGAGGGGGCCGTCGCCGCCCAGCCCGTACGACAGCGGGTGGGCGGCCAGGATGCGGCCGGCGTGCGGGCCGTCGGCGACGAAGGAGTACAGGGGGTGCGCCGACCTTCGCGCGCTCCCGGCGCTCCTGACGATCTCGGGGAACCGGCCGAGCCCCGGCTGGGCGGCGTGCAGGTGCGGGTCGAACGGCGGGAGCGTCGCGCGTACGGTCTCCCACCACTGCGGCGGGACCGGCCGGTTCACCCACGAGCCGGGGTCGCTGAGATACGTGGTGAACGAGGGGACGACCAGCGTGCCCTCCTCCCCCACGGCGTCCCGCAGGGCCTGCTGGAGCGCGACGCCGCCTCCGGCGACCCATCCGATCGCCCTGAGGGAGGCGTGGACGATCACGACGTCCCCGCGTTCGAGGCCGAGCGCACTCAGGTCCTCGGCCAGGCCCTGCCGCGTGAAGGGCCCGGGCGTGCTCTGGTCCGCGGCGCTATGGAGCATCCGCGCCTACCCCGGCGAGCTCCCTGGGCGAGGGATCCAGGTGCGCGACCTTCCCCGCCACCCGCCGGTAGAGGGCGGCGGCCAGGAGCAGCGCGGCCGTGAAGACCAGCCACGCGAGCCCGTCCCCTCCGCTGAACACCGCGCCGATCACCAGCGGGCCGAGGACCCCTTCGATGATCTGGGTCAGGTGGAACGCCGACGCGTACTCTCCCCTGCGCTCGTCGGGGCCGAGGTTCAGGCCGAGGTAGAAGGCCGCGCCGTTCTGCAGCAGCTCGGTGATGGTCAGCAGCCCGAACCCCATGAGGAGGATGATCGCGGCCACCACCGTGGAACCGGGCCACAGCGAGACCGCCATGACCGCGCAGCCGGCCGCGCCCACGACTCCGGCCACGCGCGACCCCCGCACCGCCGTGCGGAACGACACCCCGGAACGCTCGGCGGCGGCCACCTGGAACGCCACGACGAGCACGGTGTTCAGGCCGATCAGCACCGGAATGCTCCAGGGCGGCACGACCCCGGTGACCGAGATCCACAGGGGGATCCCCACCGCGAGCAACGAGGAGTGCAGGCCCAGCACGGACGTGGTCACGATCATCGAGGGCATGCCACGCTCGAACGCGGCGTGCCGGCCGGAGGTCCTCGGCGCGGCGTCCGGCCGGTTCTTGACGGCTCCGCCGCGAAGGCGCGCCACCATCAGCCCGGCGAGCAGGAAGCTGCCCGCGTTGACGAACGGGGAGGCGGCCAGGAAGGGGCCGGGTATCGCGGCGAGCAGGACCGCCGACGCCCCGGCGCCCAGGGCCATGCCTGCGTTGCCGAACGACCGGATCATGGCACGGCCGCGCGCCCGGTCCTGCGCGCCGAACGCGTCTCCGATCAGCGAAATGAACGGGGCGCCACACGAGAAGTGCAGCAGCGAGTAGACGGTGGCGAACAGGATGAACGCGCCGAGGCCCCGCACCAGCGGCAGCAGGCAGAAGACCGCGCTGAGCCCGATCAGGAGGCCGGCGAGCAGGCGCCGCCCTCCCCACCTGTCCGACAGGCGGCCGGCGACGAGGTTGGACACCAGCCCGAAGGCCCCGCCGACGGCCAGCCCGAGCCCGATGTGCCAGACGCTCAGCCCCGACTGCCGGTTGAGGTAGAGGACCAGGGTGGAGAACTGCACGCCGTTGCCCACGCAGTCGACGACGTGCACGGCGACCAGCCTGCGCGCGTCGGGGTGCCCCCGCGTGGCCCGCCACGCCCGGGCGAGGCTCAATGTGGAATCAGCCATGTGGCCCGCCTTCTCGATCGGCCGGGGTGTCCGGTGCCGTCAGGTCGAACTCGTCTCGCAGGACGGAGAAGAGAAGCTGGTCGTGCCAGCGCCCGCCGCGCCACTGCGCGCGGCGGACGGTGCCTTCGAGCCGGAACCCGACCTTCTCCAGGCACCGGATCTCGGCGCGGTTCTCGGGGTCGGTGGTGGCCTGCACGCGCTCGACCCGGGTGTGGGTGAACAGGTATCGCACCAGCTCGCGCTGGGCGCGGGTCCCGATGCCGCGCCCGCGGCAGCCCGGCAGCAGGCCGATGGCGATCTCCCAGCACAGCGAGGTGTCGCGGCGCCCCCAGCGCCGCTCCAGCCATTCGACGCGGCCGGCGAGCCGCCCGTCCACGGTGACGGAGAGCATGTTGTCGGCTCCCCCGAGGAGCCGCCGGGTGCGCAGCGCCTCGTACAGGCCGACGGTCGGGGTGAATCCGTACCACTGGTACCGGCTCGCGCCCTCCTCGCTCTGGAAGGCCAGCTCGAAGGCGTCGAGGTCGGTCTCCACGACGGGCCGAAGCTCCAGGGTTCCCGGCATGTCAATCGCTCCCGATGTCGACGGAACAGAACTGTTCTGGCCGGAGTCTCACGTCGTCGCGGCGACCTCCAGACACGCTTTCGCGGCCCAGCGGTACCAGTCGGAGACGACTCCGGGCTGCCGGAGAGCATGGCCTTCGTCGCGGAACAGCACAAGCTCGCTGTCGACGCCCTCGCGCACCAGGATCCGGTGGGCGCGCACCGACTCGGTGTACGGCACGAGGTGGTCGGCCATCCCGTGCGACAGCAGGACGCGCGTCCCGGGCCGTACCAGCCGGGGCTTGATCGACTGCTCGTCGTAGCGGGACTCCTCCTCCAGGGGATGGCCGTACTCGCGCACCCACGACCACAGCACCGCGGAGCCGTAGGCCACGCCGGAGAGGTCGACCGGGCTCGCGTGCGCGACGGCCAGGCGGACGTCCAGCTCGCAGGCGGCGTGCAGGGCGAGGTAGCCGCCGAAGCTCCCTCCCATCGCGATGAGGGGGACGCCTTCGAGGCCGTGCCGCGTCCTGACCTCCTCGACGAGCGCGACCGCGCCGGCCCCGATCCCCGACCGCCAGGCGCGCCAGCCCGCGGCCATGTTCGCGCGCCCGTAGCCGCTGGACATGGGCGGCTCCACCAGGCCCACCGCGAAGCCGAGCCGCGTGAAGGGCCACGGGTTCCACCTCCACGACCAGTCGCACCAGCTCATGGTCGGGCCGCCGTGGAACATCACGATCAGCCCCCGCGCCCGTACGTCCGGCGAGGGAAGGCACAGCGCGTACCCCATCGGGACCTCGCCGAGCACGACCCGGTGCCGCTCCAGGCGGCCGGTGAGCCCGGCCACGGGCCCGGAGGACTCCACGAGCTCCTCGTACGGCCCGTCGAGGTCGCCGGCCGTGAGGTACGGAGGGGTGTCGACCGCCGAGTGGATCGCGACGATCCGGTTCTCCGGGGTCGCCGACACCGACAGCACGGACGTCCCTGTTTCCCTGTCGGACCAGGTGCCGTCGGACAGGTCGCAGACCTGGAGCGTGCGCGCGCTGTCCCGCTCGGAGGTGACCAGGAGCCTGGTCTCCGAGATCCAGCACCGCGGGACCGCCCACACCTCGTGGTCGGTGGGAGCGGGCCGCAGGGCCCGCTCAAGCGGATCGAGGATGTACGGATGGTGTTCCAGGTGATCGGGGCCGAAGCCGCCGCTGGAGGCGACCAGCGCCACCCGCGACCCGCCGGGCGAGGTGAGCGGACCGGACAGGTCGCACCCATCCAGCCACACCTCCGCGGCCGGCCGCTCCTGCCCCGGTTCCCAGACCGCCAGCCCGTATCTCTGGACGCCGCTCCTGTCCTCACGGGCGATGCCCCCGACCAACCGGCCGCCCTCGGCCCACGTGACCTCCCCCGTGAGCGCCGGCGGACAACGCTCCGCACGGATGGAGCCGCCGAGGGAGAGCGTGGCGACCCGCCATGGCTCCCCGGTGTCCGCGACCGAGAAGTTGGCCTTGCTGGTACGGAGCGCGTCGGGCATGTCGGATGACGTGCCGGCGGGCGGCTGGACGCTCAACAGCAGCGTCTCCTCCTCCGGCCACCAGAGCAGCGAGCCGACGCGCCCGGGAACGCGGCGGATCTCGGTCTCGGGCATGTCCGGCCGGGCCAGGTCCAGGTACAAGATGCTCTGAGCCAGGCCCGCCGGTCTGGCGAACACGATCTCGGACTTACGGACCGGGACGACGCGGCCGGCGCCCTGGATCACCCGCTGAGGGGCCCACCCCGTGAGCCCGCGTTCATAGACGATGGCGTTGGTGACCGCCCGGCGCCCTTCGGGCACTTCCACGATAAGGGCGAAATAGTCACCCCCTATCGCCACCACGCTCCTCATTCGGGGCTCGGTGCCGAGATGGTCAATCAAATTGGCGAACTCGACCGGTTCCACCGCTACTACATCCCTGTCCTACTAGCGCTGGTGCGACTTTCTCATCTTGACCGTCGATTCCAGCGTCTTGATCGGATCGGCGGTGGAAAGGTGGGCCCCGAGCAGTTCACGGAGAAGGTCGGCCTTCGCCTTGGGGTTCAGCCGATGGTGGTCGATCATCAAATTGTCGAACAGCGGCTCGCTCATGAACTGCGCGAGGTACACGTCGGCCAGGTCGCCGGTCGTCGGCTCCTCGATGGTGATGGCGATGTGAATCGAGTTTCCCACCCGGGCCGTCGCGTAATGCGGGGCGCCGTGCGGCATGTAGAGAACGTCTCCCGGCGTGAGGGTGACGTCCATGCGCTTGTCCTCCGGGATATCGGGCCGGTGGTACCGGTCCGATCCGCTGATGGAGGTCTCGTCGAGAAGCCCGACGTGCCAGTCCTTGACCCCGGCCACCTGAAGCACCAGGACGTGCGAGCCGTCCATGTGCGCCTGGATCGCCGTCTTGCCGGGAGGGCTCAGGAACACGTACGCCTCGAGCTCGGCGCGGAACTCCGGCTCCAGGCTCTCGACCAGCGCGCGAATGCGGGGATGCCAGTGCTCCGGCTGGTTGAACTTGAACGTCCCGCCCGCCTCGAAGTCCTTGAGGATCTGTTCCTTGTTGATGTATCCGGGAACCTCGTGGCCGACGATGTTCCTCTTCTTCGTCATGTCCGTGAGCGCCGACCGCACCCCCTCGTTGAAGGCGGTGAAATAGGGACGGATCAGCAGTCCGCAGTCGACCTCATCCCATATCTCCTGCTCGGAGATGAGCCCCGTCAGGTCCGCGGACGCGCGGAAGACCATGGGCTGGTTTCCCCAGTGATTCCTGAAGAAGTCGTCGACGTCGCCCACCAGGTGTTCCAGCCGGGCCGGCAGGACGGTCTCTTCTCTTTCTTCCACCGCCAGGTCGCTCATCCTGTCTTCTTCCTCATCGTCGAAAGCGCGAGCCGTGTCCAGGTCTCGGCGTCCAGCTCGCCCAGCCCTCGTACGAGCGCCGCCCGCACGTCGGACGAGCGCTCCTGCAGGGTCCGCGTGTGGAACCGCCCGACCAGGGCGGGGTTGGCGTCCTCGATGTGCTGCCGGAGCGCCTCCAGCAGGTCCTCGGGGGTGGGCTCGGTGAGCGTGAACGTCAGGTGCATCGACGGGCCGCCGTGCGCCACGGCGTCGTGCGGCCAGCCGTGGGGCAGGTACAGGACGTCCCCCGGCTCCAGAACGAACCTGTGGCTCGGCTCCGCGTTGTCCACATCGAGACCCGCGTCCGACCTGACCTGGCCCCTCTGCGCGTACAGGTGCCATTCCTTGCGGCCTTCGAGCTGGACCACCACCACGTGGGAGGCGTCACGGTGGGGAAGCATCCCCCGCTTCTCCTCCGGCGTCCAGAACACGTAGGTGGACACGCCCACGGGGGCCGTCTCCTCGATCGCCCGGACGATCTCCCGTGTCGGCCGGTGCCAGTCCGAGAGTTGGTTGAGCTTCAGCGTCGCGCCGGCGTCCATGAGACGGCGGATCTTCGCCAGGTCGGCGAACCCCTCACGGGGGTGACCGATGACGTTCCGCACGCGGGTGAACGTGCCGACCTGCGGGACCTGGCCGTCACGCAGCACCGAGAAGTACGGCCAGCGCAGGAGGCTCGCCTCAAGCTTGTCGGTGATGAAGCCCGTCGAAATATAGTCGGCCGGGTTTATGGCGCCGCGAACGACTCTGTGGTCCTTCGCCCACACGTCGCCGAAGATTCCCTCGGCGCGAAGGAGCTCGACAAGTTTATGACCCAATTGACTCATTCCCCTTGAGAAAGGGGTCCGGGAGGCCGCGCCTCCCGGACCCGAACCATCATGAGGCCTAGGCCTCGTGGATCTGGTTCATGATCATCATCGGGGCGTCAAAAGCGTCCTCAACCTCGCCGACATTACGTTCGGCGGCACCGTCCTCCTGGCCGGCAAGGGACTTCACGGTGTCACGAAGTGCCATAGGGATCTCCTTCTCCAGGCTGACCTACTTTGTGTAGATCGCGTTACCAATTGAAGGTTACCCAGACCCCCTTAAAGACTGTCAACCTTCATTTATTCGATATTGCGCTCATTATTAATTTCGTTCGCGGCGGCCGTCGCGGTGGTAGTCTTCCCGCTCGCGTGCCCGCCGGGCGGCGTCCCGGAGAGGAGGAACCCATACCTGCCGGGCCGCACGTCAGCATGCTCATAGGCGGTTTCCGCGCCGCCACGCGATCGCACGCGGACACGGCAAAGGGTTCTCAGAGGAGGGGAAAGTGCGCACGGGGGAAGGCGCGTTCGATTAGGGGTGGGGCCGTTCAGCGGTGGTTCAGGACCGCTTCAGCGCGCGGCCGTCACGAGCCGTAGAGCCGGGTGGCATACTCCGGGCCGTAGTAGCGTTCGAGCTGCTCCAGGGTTTCGTCGGCCTGCTGGACGCTCTTCACTATGCGCGCGTGCGTCGGCAGCGCGTCGGGGTTCCACGTCTCCGGCTTCCACAGCGAGGAACGCAGGAACGACTTGCCGCAGTGGAAGAAGATCTGCTCGATCTCCACGACCAGGGCCAGCGCGGGCCGGTGCCCCTTGACGATCATCTGGTCGAAGAACGGCGCCTCGCGCACCAGCCGCGCCCTGCCGTTGACGCGCAGCGTCTCCGTGCGCCCGGGAACGACGTAGACCAGGCCGACGTGGGGGTTCTCCAGGACGTTGACAAAGCCGTCCACCCGGCGGTTGCCCGGGCGATCGGGGATCGCGATCGTGACGTCGTCGATGACGTGGGTGAACCCGGGCGGGTCGCCCTTGGGTGAGACGTCGCAGGCGCCGTCCGCGCCGGCCGTCGCGATCAGGCAGAACGGGGAGGCCGCGAGCCACTCCCTGTCGCGCTCGTGCAGCGCCACGCGCTCCTTGGCCACCGCCCTCGGCATCGGCTCGCCGAGCAGCTCACGCAGCTCGGCCTTGGAGGTGATCTCCACGAAGTCGGCGTTCCCCGTCACCGCGTCTCCTCACGCCGTCATGCGATCATGACCGCCGTCCAGCATACTTGGCGCGTCCTTGACCGCGGGAGGCCCCCCACCGGCCTACTTCCAGCGGAAGTAGACGAACAGGCGGCCGTGGTTCTTGGAGTCCTTGTCGATGCGGTGGTAGAGGGCCTTGATTTCCTTCTGGTCGAGGAAGCGCAGCACCTTCTTCTTGAGCTGGCCCGAGCCCTTGCCGGGGATGATCTCGACCTCGGTGGCCTTCTTCTGCACGGCCTCCTGGATGATCCCGCGCAGCGCCCGGTCGATCTCGCCGCCCCTGTTGTAGATGTCGTGGAGGTCCAGTTTCAGCTTCACGCCCGCGATTGTACGTCCCTGTGCTTTGGAACGTTCTTCTAACTGCGGCTATCACACCATTTAACCGGTTCGTGTCCACATTTGGTCAGATATTGCCGCACATCCGTGGCTGAAGCGATCTAGGCGTGAATGTAGTCCGCATCTAGACTCCGTCTGTGTTTGGTCGCCCGGAAACGGGTGCCCGACCACTTGTCGCCCAACGGGGAGGGTGGGGTCCTTCCCGTGCTCTCTCACGGGCGACGCGGCTCCTCCATGCCCGCTGGGTGGCGGTTCCCAGTGGTTCTCCAGGAGGTGTCGTGCCAAGCAAGCCCCCGCCCACCCTCTTATCCCGAGCGCGCCGCATAGCGGCCGTCGGCGCGAGTCTCGCGATCGTCGGCGTGATGTGCCCGGCCGTCCCGGCGTCAGCGGAACCGAGCCCCACCCCCGCGACAGGTTCGACCAGCAAGTGGAAGGCCACCCCGCTCACCGCGGCCGACCGCGTCCAGGGGGCCAAGTCTCCGAGCGGCAAGCTGGCGAAGAGTGACACAGCGCTCTTCAAGGCGACGACGAGCAAGCCGGTCAGCGTGGTCGTCAAGCTCGACTACGACTCGCTTGCGGCGTACAAGGGCGACCTGAAGGGGCTCCCGGGCACCAGCCCGCAGGTCACCGGCAAGAGCCTCGACATCAAGAGCGCGCCCGCCCAGCAGTACCAGAAGCACATCGAGGGCATCGAAGCAAGCTTCCTCGGTGCCCTGGGCAAGCAGATCCCCGGCGCCAAGGCGGGGCAGAAGCTCCGCACGGTCTACGGAGGCATCGCGCTGACCCTGCCCGCCAACAAGGCGGCGGACCTGCTGAAGCTGCCCGGCGTGGCCGCCGTGCAGGAGGACAAGCTGCAGCAGCCCCTCACGGACTCCAGCGCGGAATTCATCGGCGCGCCCACGATCTACAACAAGCTGGGCGGCAGCTCCTCCTCCGGCAAGGGCGTCGTCTTCGGCAGCCTCGACTCCGGCGTCTGGCCCGAGCACCCGTCCTTCGCGGACCCGGGCAACCTGCCCGCTCCCCCGCCGACCAAGGACGGCACACCCCGGGTCTGCAACTTCGGGGACAACCCGCTGACGCCCGCGAACGACCCGTTCGTCTGCAACCACAAGCTGATCGGCGGCCAGCCGTTCCTGGCGACCTACAACGCCGTCTTCGGCGGCGAGGTGTACCCCAACAGCGCCCGCGACTCCAACGGGCACGGCACCCATACCGCCACCACCTCGGCGGGCGGTCCCGTGGCGGACGCCAACCCGCTCGGCATCAGCCGCGGCCCCATCCACGGCATCGCGCCTGCCGCGGCCGTGTCGGTCTACAAGGTCTGCGGCGCCGAGGGCTGTTTCCCCTCCGACTCCGCCGCCGCCGTCGGCCGCGCGATCCTCGACGGCGTCCGCGCCATCAACTTCTCGATCTCGGGCGGCAGCGACCCGTACAGCGACCCGGTCGAGCTCGCGTTCCTCGACGCGTACGCGGCCGGGGTGTTCGTGTCCGCCTCGGCGGGCAACTCCGGTCCCGGAGCCAACACCACCGACCACCGCAGCCCGTGGGTGACGACCGTCGCCGCGTCCACGCAGACCCGTACCTTCCGGTCGACCGTGACGCTCACCGGGACGGGCGGGGCCACGGCCACCGTGTCCGGCGCCTCGATCACGGCGGGCATCGCCTCGCCGCTCCCCGTGGTGTCGGCCGCCGCCCCGCCGTACTCCAACGCGCTGTGCGATACCCCTGCCCCCCCGGGCATCTTCGCCGGCAAGATCGTCGTCTGCCAGCGCGGCCCGAACCGCGTGCTCAAGGGCTTCAACGTCAAGCAGGGCGGCGCGGCGGGCATGATCCTGTACAACGCCACGCCGCTCGACGTGATGACCGACAACCACTGGCTGCCGGCCGTCCACATCGACCAGCCGGACAGCACGACCCTGCTGAACTTCCTCACCGCCAACCCGGGCGCGAAGGCGAAGTTCACCCAGGGCACCAAGACGACCTGGCAGGGCGACGCCATGACCACGTTCTCCTCGCGGGGACCGGGCGGCGACTTCCTCAAGCCGGACGTCACCGCGCCCGGCCTGCACATCCTCGCCGGGCAGACCCCGACGCCGGAGTCACCCCTTGAGGGCCCGCCGGGCAACCTCTACCAGGTGATCGCCGGCACCTCGATGTCCTCTCCGCACGTGGCCGGGGCCGGCGCCCTGCTGTTCGCGCTGCACCCGGACTGGACGCCGGGCCAGGTCAAGTCCGCCCTGGAGACCACGGCCAAGACCTCGGTCACCAAGCAGGACCGGGTCACCCCCGCCGACCCGTTCGACTACGGCGGCGGCCGCATCGACCTCACCAAGGCCGGCGACCCCGGGCTGACCCTCGACGAGACCGCGGCGAACTACGCGGCCTCGGCGGCCGACCCGCTGAACCGCATCGACCTGAACGTGCCGTCGGTGAACGCGCCGACCATGCCGGGCATCATCACCGCCAAGCGCACGGTCACCAACGTCACCGACAAGACGCTCACCTACACCGCCTCGGGCACCGCGCCCAGCGGGGCCGGCGTGACGGTGCTGCCGCCCCTGTTCAGCGTCAAGCCGGGCAAGAGCGTCAAGCTGACCATCGTCATCACCGCGCCGGACCTGCCCGACGGACAGTACTTCGGCCAGGTCAACCTGAAGCAGACCGGCGGCAGCCGTGACCTGCACCTGCCGGTCGCGTTCTACCGCCGGGAGGGTGCGGTGCCGGTCGACCAGACCTGCGCGCCGAGCACCATCGCCAAGAACACCGGCGAGTCCACCTGCACGGTGACGGTCGAGAACACCACCATGAAGGACACCGAGGTCACCGCGCTCAGCACACTCGACAGCAAGCTGAGGCTCAACAGCGTGACCGGGGCCACCAAGGTGGGCACCCAGATCGCGACGACCAAGGCCACGCTGGCGGCACGCCAGCCCGACAAGCCGTCCATCGCTCCGGGCACCGGGCCCGCGGGCTACCTCCCGCTGGACCTGTTCGGCATCGCGCCGACGCCGATCGGCGACGAGGAGTCCGTCAACTTCAACGTCCCGGCCTTCACCTACGCGGGCAAGAGCTACACCCGCATCGGCGTCGTCTCCGACGGCTACAGCGTCGTGGGCGGTACGTCCGGGACCGCGGACGTCTCGTTCCAGCCGCAGCCCCTGCCCGACTCGACGCCGCCGAACAACGTGCTGGCCAGCTACTGGACCGACCTGGACGGCACCGGAGCGCCCGGCGTGTACGCCGGATCGCTCACCGACGGCGTCTCCAGCTGGCTCGTCATCGAGTGGCGCGTCCACCTGTACGGCGAGACCGGGCTGAAGGTGTTCCAGCAGTGGATCGGCGTCAACGGCACCGAGGACATCACCTACGCGTACGACCCGTCGAACCTGCCCGGTGACCCCGGGGCCTCGTTCGGGCTGACCGTGGGAGCGGAGAACTCCGAAGGCACGGCCGGCGGCCAGATCTCCGGACCTCCGACCGAGGACTACCGCATCAGCAGCACGCCCGGCGCGCCCGGCGGCAAGCTGACCTACACCATGAAGGTGAAGGGCGTCAGCTCCGGAGTCGGCTCCATCACCACGGCCACCTCGACTCCTGAGGTGAAGGGCATCACCATCGAAGTAGACAAGATCACCGTTCAGTAGCCCAACAGGCGGGGCCGGCGACCACCGGCCCCGCCCATCTTTTCTTTTCCGCGCACGCAAGTCCTCTTGTATCCGGCCCACCCGGCACCCAGGCGCGCGGACGTTACACCGCTATCTGGAACCACACCGTCCTGCCCAGATCGCCGTCGTGATGGGATCCCCAGGCGGTCGCGATCGCGTTGACCATCCACAGGCCGCGCCCGCCGTCGCTGTCCGTCTCAGCCGCTCGCGCGACCGGCGCGGTCGTGGCCGAGCCGGCGTCGGTCACCTCAACGTGGACCACCTGCGAGACCAGGGCCACCCGTACCGTCACCCGCCCGTCCGCCGTCCACCCGGACGCCGAGTGGGCCACCGCGTTGGTAACCACCTCGCTCAGCAGGAGCAGGACGTCGTCCAGCGCCGTAGCGGCGATCCGCAGGCCCAGCAGCCCTCGCACCCAGGCCCGGGCCGCCGGTACGGACGCCTCCTCCCCGGGGAAGTCCCCGCGCCACCCACGTGCCGGCACCTCGCCTCCATGCTGGACGACCTGCTCGTCCGACCTCATGCGATCACCCCCGACCCGGCCTCCAAGTGAAGACCGCCGGAGCGCCGGAGACCACCCTTTCGACCACGCATCACTTGTCCTGCCCCTGGTTTATGGACGATGAAACGCTTTCTCTTCTCGTCCTGCCGGAGAAAGAAGGCGTGTGCTTAGATTGCCTTCGTGACCGATGAATACATGGCCGGATCGGCACTCCATAAGATGACCGGCAATGACAGGCGCTGGTTTATCGATACCTGGGCTCTGGTATTGCCACCCAAGCCGAAAGGTCCGTTTTTCTCTATTTCGGGAGGAACGCCATGAGCGTCGAACCCTTCCCCGGCCACGGATCACCCCGCGAGCGCTTCGGCACCGAGATGCGCCGCCTGCGCGAAGCCGCGCAACTGTCACAGGCCGCCGTGGCCTCCCGCCTCGGATGCACCCAGACCCAGGTCAGCCGCCTGGAAGCCGCCACCCGGACACCATCGAAATCCGACGCCGAGAAACTCGACCGGCTCTTCGGCTCGGACGACAGCACCTACTTCACCGGCCTGCGCCAGCACATCGTCGCCCGCACCGGCAGCCCGATCTGGTTCATGAGCTGGGTCGAAGAAATCGAACCCAACGCCCTCGTTCTCCGGTCCTGGGATCCTCTGCTGGTCCCCGGCCTCCTTCAAACCGAGTCCTACGCTCGACACATATTCAGCCTGGAACCCCAGATCAAACCTGAAGAAGTTGAGGAGCAGGTCGAAGCCCGGATCCGGCGCCGGCGGATCATTGACAGGGAGAAGCCTCCCCTGGTCCTGGTGCTTATCGACGCGGGCGTACTACACCGCCCGGTCGGCGGGCCTGAGGTGATGCGGGAACAACTCGATTACCTGCTTGAGTTGGCCGATCGGCCTGCCGTCTCCATACAGGTCGTCGATCCCGAGTGCCTCCCAGGCATGATGGGTGCTTTCATGATCGCCGAACTGGCAGACGGACAACCGGATACCATCCATGTCGATTCCATCACCGAGGGGCACGTCACGGCCGATCGCAATCTCGTAATTTCCGTCCGAAAACGATATGAAGCGATTCGACTGTGGGCCTATCCTGAACGGGTATCCCTCAAAATGATCAGAGAAGTGAGGCGAGAATGGACTTGAGTGCCGCAGTGTGGCGGAAGTCGTCGTTTTCCGGTGGAAACGGCGGTCAGTGCGTCGAAGTTGCGACCAACCTGCCCGGGGCCGTCGCGGTCCGCGACAGCAGGAACCCTGATGGCCCCAAACTGCTCCTCACCCCCACCGGCTGGCAGTCCTTCATCGGCGGAGTCAAGACCGGCACCTTTGACCGCCTGGCATGACTGACCGAATTACCCCGCTTTCGCCTATTCTGACCAGGGTGTCGTTTCAGGCCCCGAGGAGACCTTCGGCGGCGCGGAGCGACGCCGGTGCGCAGTCCAGGCCGGTGATGCGCCGGGTCGCCAGCAGCGTCGCCTCCATGTCTCCGGCGTGCAACGCCGATCCTGCCGCGAGTGTGAGGGTCCAGGCGGCCTCCTCGGGTTCGGTGGACGCCACGAGCTCGGCGCACCGCATCAAGTGCGAGTAGGCGATCGCCGTCTGTGGGCCGGTGTGCTGCTCGCCGTACAGCTTCCGCGGCTCGACACCGCCTACGGCGGCGACGAGCAGGCGATGATCATGGCTATCGGATCCGCCGGGGTATGGCTCAGCTGGGTCGGCAACCTGGTGATCGCGGAGTGGTGGCTGGAGTACACCGACCATACCGGCAGGCCCAAGTCCCGCAGGCGCCCCCGGGGACACGCGGCCCCGGCCACGCCACCCGGGACGTGCCGGTGATCGAGGGGGGTCGTCTCCGGGCGGCCCGTGAAGCAAGAAGACCTCACAGGAAGGGATCCGGCGAGGTCTTCACGGTGGTGCGGGCGGGCCCCCACGCTGATGAGCCGACCAGTGTGGTTACTCGACGTCGACGGGGTGATCAACGTCTCCCGGCCCGGCTGGGGCGCCGCCCCACGTAGCGGCTACGCCTCCTCCGCCGGCCAGGAGTACCGGATGCGCTGGGCGCCGGCCCTCATCGACCGCATCCACACGCTGCACCACGCGGGCACCGTCGAGATCCGCTGGTGCAGCACCTGGTGCCCCGACGCCGACCAGGTAGAGCAACTGCTCGCCCTGCCCCGGCTGGAGCGCGCCTGGTCCGATCACCTCACCAACACCGCCGCGACAGCGGCGAAACTCGCCGCCGCCCGCCAGGTCCTCACCCAAGGGCGACGCCTTATCTGGACCAACGACGTCGAAGTGCCCACCTGCGGAGTCGTGCACGACGAAAAAAGTGGCCGAGCCCTGCTGATCGCCCCCTCACCACGCCGCGGACTACAGCCCGACCACATGGACGCGATCGAAGCATTCATCTCCGCTTCCGCGACGGAAAACGTCAGCGCTACCGCAGACGACACCTCAGCAGACGACATGGCAGCACCGCGATACCGCGGCTACGAACGATCCGCGACAGAGCAGGCCAGATAGCGCTGAAGATTCACGGCCACTTACCGATGAAGGTCACACCTGCACCCGGAGGTTATCCGGGGAGATCATACCTAGACTCCCCGGATAAGACGACTTATCCAGGGAACTGCGGATCAGCGAGGTGGAGGCCTGCGTCAACAGGTTGTTGACATAGGGCGGTGGAGGTTGCCGGGGGAGAAAGCTGACCGCTTGAGGAGGCGAGAGGGCGCGTGAGCCGTTCGACGCAGATCCGCGGCTGGTCGGCTTCACAACGCAAGCAACGAATGTTCACTTTTGGGTTGTTTGCGGTCATTGCAAGGGATTTGAGATGAATAGGCTAGGATTGGGGAATATCAGCCACTAAATACTTTGCGGCGGGGGAGTGACCGGTGAGGACAGTGATTCACACGAAGGATCTGCCGGTGGACGAGCGGTTCGATTCCTGGCACGATCACCTGTTCCGGCAGGTGGTGGCCCCTATGGTGATCACCTGTGACGACCCGGAGGGCTTCCAGGGAAGCATCGAATCGATGGACCTGGGTGCCGTCCATGTTTCCGCGGTGGAGGCTTCTCCCTGTGGGGCATACAGGACATCTCGAATGATCCGCCAGTCCGATCCCGAACTGCTCCAGCTCGCGTTCAACCTGCGCGGAGAGACCGCAATAACGCAGGACCGCAGATGCGCCCTGTCGCATCCCTCGGACCTGGTGCTCTACCACACCTCGCGTCCCCATCAGATACGGACGGGGTTCAGCAAGGATGCCACCTACGGAGTGATGGTGGTGTTTCCCACCACGCTGCTACCGCTACCTTCACACAAAGTGGAACGGCTAACCGCCACTCCGCTGTCAGGCCGTGAGGGGATCGGCGCGCTGATCTCGAAATTTCTCACCCATCTGGTCAACGGCGCCGACCAATACGGAGCATCTGATCGCTCACGTCTCGGGGTTGTCCTGACCGACCTGCTCACCACACTGCTCGCCCACCGTCTCGACGCCGATACGGCTTTGCGAACCACCACCCACCAACGCGTCCTTCTGCTGCAGGTTCATACCTTCATCCAGCAGCACCTGACCGACCCACGCTTGTCCCCGGCCACGATCGCCGCGGCCCATGGCATCTCCGTCCGCACCTTGCACCGGCTCTTCCAAACTCAGGAAGCCACCCTCGCCGAATGGATCCGTGCCCAGCGACTGGAGCGCTGTCGACGCGACCTCTGCGACCCCGCTCTCAGCGACCGGCCGATCCACGCCATCGCGACCCGATGGAGCTTTCCCGTCCCCGCACACTTCACCCGCGCCTTCACCGCCGCTTACGGAGTCACCCCCCAGGAGTACCGGCGCCGGCATCAGTCCCATCACGCCCTCGATTGGCACGCATAGTCAACGAGTTGGCGCTCAGATGCAACGACACCTGCCTGAACACCTGTGATCCTCATCTAGAAGGTCGCACGCAAGCGATTGAGGAAAGGTCAGCGGACGGGACCGAAGCTCAGGATCCCTATCCTCGCGGCTGCCGTTTTCTCAACCCCTCTGATAGGAGATGTACATGAGAAAAATGCTCGCGGCAGGAGCATCCGCCATAGCTCTTCTCGGGCTAAGCGTGGTTGTCGCACCGCCAGCCAGCGCTGACAGCTCCTGCCCTCAAAATTATTCATGCTATTGGCAGTATTCGAGTTTCGTCGGCACCAAATACATTCCGAGCTCGTGCGGCACCTGGAGCTTCCCGGGTGGTATCTACAGTACGAAGAACTACGGGAATAAGACTGCTCACCTGCGAGATGGCAGCGGCAAGGTCGTCCTTTCGGTACCCGTTGGCGGCCAGTACGCTAACACTGGATCGCACATCTACTCCGTTACTATCGACTGCTAGTAGAAACCGCTCCCCCGATGGTTCAACGCAAGGCGCCATCGTGGTGGATAACCCAATGGCTGCTTCATACGAGGTCAGGGCTCCATCGACTCGACAGGGCCCTGACCTCCGCCTGTCACACTGAGCCTTTTTCATCCAGAGTAGCGGCCCTCTTCGACGAGTTGCAGGACGAGGATCGCCTGTACGAGCGCGGTCGGCGCGATGCGGACAGCAGCGCAGCTTGGCCAATACCTTTCAGGACTTCAAGGTCGCGACGGCGCGTTCACCGATGGCTCGGATACTGAGCGACACGGCGATTGCGGGCTTGCCTCCACATGAGCTGGACGCGCTGGATGACCGCTATCACTGGCTGGACGACACCTGAGGGCTGACAGCCGCCGACCAGGGCCACCAGGCGGTCGTCGGGGTCCAGTGTCCCAGCGCCTCCTGGAGTCGGGCATAGCCGGCGGAGAACGGGGTTGAGGAACAGCGGGACGGTCATTACGTGACCCCGAACACGACCTGGTCATGGAGGGGGCGGACGTGTTCCCATCCCCTCTCGGGGAGCGGTAGACGGCATCCAGGACGTCGCGACGTAGCCGCGATCCTCTATGCGCTTGCCGGCAAGTCCCCGGGCGCCTGGCATCGGCAGGGTGTCATCACCAGCGTGCGGGTGCTCGCATCCAGGTGCGCCACCGTCTTCGATCCCATGCAGTAGCGGCATCCCAGGACGACGGCGGCCGCGGAGTCGGACCAGATGCGGTGCTCCCACGCCGGTGGCCGTTCGGTGGGCGGTGGGGGAGGTTCGGCGGGCTCGTGCTCGGCACCGACCCAGCCCCGGCCGTGGCAGAAGCGGCACGCGATGCGGAGGCGGCCCAGCCGCTGGCCCCCTTGCCCGCTTTTCTTCCCGCCCTGAAGCGCAGGGGACTGTTCCACCCTCCCGCCTTTACGACGTAGAGTCATTTCCTCGTTTCGGGCCGCGTGGTCGTCGTGGTGGCCCGTACGGCGGTCGGTGATTGCGGCGGTCAAGGCCCCGGGGCGAGCGCAGCGAGGACCCGTGGCCTTGAGGGCCGCGGAGCCGACCGCCATACTTCGGGCCGCGACGACCACCGCCCTGCTCCCGGGGAAGCCGGCCGACAGCCGTCGTCGGGCTCAGCGCAGCGCCCCGCCCAAAACGAGCGGGCTCTAGACCGGTTACCTCATCCAATCCGGCCCTCCCAGCGCCCTGGTTGACCTGGGACGACGCGAAATCAAGGGGGGGGCGCGCGGCGCGCCCCCCTGCGCGCCCCCCTTGGGCCGCGACGACCATGCCCTCCGGCACGCCCGCGGCAGGCTCCGAACGCTCCGCCATGTCCGCCGCTCGCACTTACCTGCCGAACCCCTGGCTGGGGCCCTTGGGGGTGGGTGGCCGGTGAGAAGGTGTCCGGCTGGCGTCAATCCGAACGGCTCACGAAAACGAGTTCCGCTCAGTTGAAGGGGTTGTCGTAAGTCGTGGTCCTGGTGCGCTCGCGGTAGACGTTGTTGTTGAAATCCGAGCCCACCAAGGTAAGGGTCACATTCGCGACCGTGCTGCCGTTGTCCACCTCAGCGGCCAGGGCCGTCGCGGTGTAGAAGCTCGGACACAAAGCCGTCGACGAGCCGCCGCTCCAGAACAGCGAGTACTTGTAAACGCCGTTGACGGAGACCTTGACGTGCGGCGCGACGAAGCTGGATACGCGGCACAACTCCAGGTTGTACTGGTACTTCATGTTCCCGTCGTCGAACTGCATCGTCCCATCCACCCTGGCCAGGAGCTGGGTACCCGTCGAACCGCCGTACACCGCCATCGACACGGGGATGGGGGCGCCGTAGGCCGCATGTGCCGGCGTGAGCGGCAGGAGAGCCGCGACGGCCATGAGTAGAGCGATGGCCAGAGACCTCGTCGCATGAAGCCGCCGAGTACTTGACAGCAATTCGCAACCTCCTTCGACTGGACGGCGACAAATGCCGCGCGCCGGGTATTCGCATACCGCGAAACTCGGAGCGTTCCGCACCGGGAGGTTATTGCCGGCCGCCGGGGGCTGTCTAATGTGATCTCATGTCACAGAAGATCGCCGGCCCCGCGCGTCCCAAAAGGTAAGACGACACCTATCCATGGTGCCCTTGATCAGGCCGAATAGCGCATATTCACTTCTTCATCACGCGCGCGGATGTATGGAAATTTCATGCGCCTGCCGCATACCGGCGGGCCGAGGTCATCCGGTTCGACGACCGGACGTAACGTCATGGACACCATGCGGAAGGGCTGGACGACGGTCGGCTGGGAGTCCATCGTTGCTGCCAAACCCGACGTGATCATCATCGTAGACTACGGTGACCAACCTCTCGCGGACAAACGAGCCCTTCTGGCATCCAACCCCGCATTGCGTTCGGTGCCGGCCGTACGGAACCGAACGCTACTTCGTGCTCGACTACGGGGCGGTGGTCAGCGCGTTCAGAAACCGCGCTTAGAGAACTATGCGGCCGGTCCTCGCCTCATCGATCAAGTGTTTCTGGGCCGTCGAGGTAGCGGAACGCCGCATGTGCAAGACGATCCCTGCCCGGAGCTTGGGAGAACGGCACGGGGTGGAACGGCGGGCGCTGCGGATGCGTCCGCGTGCGGGAGTGGCAGGGGGACGCGGTCAGGCGGCGGCGCGTTCATCGACGGGTCGGCGGCGGAGGTTCGAGCGCTGGAGGGGCGGGGGCAAGTAGGCCATGTCGAGCGTGCCGACATCGGTGCCCGGCGGAACGATCTCGTCGATCCGGTCGAGGATCTCGTCGGTGAGTGCGACGTCGACGCCGGCGAGCAGGTCGTCGAGCTGCTCCATCGTGCGCGGCCCGATGATCGCGCTGGTCACACCCGGATGAGCGATCGCGAACGCCATCGCGAGGTGCGTCATCGGCAAGCCCGCCTCTTCGGCGAGCGGAATGATCTGTTCGACGGCGTCGAGCCGACGCTCGTCACTGAGGTGCTTGAAATAGGCGGCGCGGCGGAGGTCGGTCTGCTGACCCTTGCGGATGCGGCCGGTGAGCATCCCCTGCGCGAGCGGGCTCCACACCATCGTGCCCATTCCGTAGCGTTGGGCGACGGGCAGCACTTCGGCTTCGATGCCGCGGTTGAGGATCGAGTAGGTCGGTTGTTCGGTGCGGAATCGTTCCAGGCCGCGTCGCTCGGCCACCCACTGGGCTTCGACGATGTCGGAGGCGGGCATCGTGGACGACCCGATCGCACGGACTTTACCGCTGTGGATCAGGTCCGAGAGCGCGGAAAGCGTCTCCTCGATGTCGGTGTCGGGGTCCGGTCGGTGGATTTGGTAGAGGTCGATGTGGTCCGTCTGCAAGCGACGCAGCGAGTTCTCGACCTCGGTCATGATCCAGCGCCTCGAGTTGCCTCGCTGATTGGGATCATCACCCATCGGGAGATGCAGCTTGGTCGCAAGGACGACGTCGTCGCGACGCCCCTTGAGCGCCTTTCCCACGATCTCTTCTGACTCGCCGTGGGCGTACGCGTCGGCGGTGTCAACGAAGTTGATCCCTGCGTCCAGCGCTCTGTGGATGATGCGGATCGAGTCGTCATGGTCGGGGTTGCCGATGGCTCCGAACATCATCGCGCCGAGCGCGTAGGGACTGACCTTAATGCCGGTCCCGCCGAGAGTGCGGTACTGCATACGGATTCTCCTGAGGTCGCGGTCGAGGTGTGGTCGGCGCTCTTTCGACGCCGTACCCTGGGTCGAAACGGAACGCCCTTCCGGAACTATACGGAACGCCCTTCCGGATATGCAAGCGAAGGAGTGTCGTGACGGAGAACATGGCGCCGACCGGAGTCGGCTCGACCGGCTCTGCGGGTCCTGGCGCACTCGAACGCGCGCCGCGTCGGCTGCGCGCGGACGCGCAACGCAACATCGACTCCTTGCTTGAAGCAGCGAAGGCCGTCTTCGGCACATCAGGCGTGGACGCGCCCGCGAAGGAGATCGCTGACCTGGCCGGCGTCGGAGTCGGAACGCTGTACCGGCACTTCCCGCAGCGCTCCGACCTGGTCAAGGCCGTGTTTCAGCGCGAGGTGGACGCCTGCGCCGACGCGGCCCCGGCGCTGACCGCAGCGCACGAGCCAGGAGTGGCACTCGCGAAGTGGCTCCACCGGTACACCGAGTTCCTCGCGACCAAACGAGGACTCGCTACAGCCCTTCACTCGGGAGATCCGGCGTTCGACGCCCTGCCCGGCTACTTCATGCAGCGACTCGGACCCACCCTCGGGTCACTGCTCGAAGCCGCGACAGCGAGTGGCGAGATTCGTGCCGACATCAACCCCGAGCACCTCCTCCACGCGGTCGCCAATCTGTGCCTGCCCGTGGCGGACGAGGGAGTCGCGTACAGCCAGCGCATGGTCGCGCTCCTCATCAACGGACTACGCTACAGCGCCGATACGAGCCAGTCTCGCTCCTGAAGTCGTACACGGATCGGTTCGTTCCTTCCCGAGGTATGGCCTCGATGAACGACAACGGCAATCCCAGGCCATCATCCACGAGTGTCCGCCCTGGACAGGACCGATCCCCCGGCGGACCCGGTCGGCTCTCAGGCGCCGGTGACCACGGTGAGCGTCCGAGGAGCTGTGGTGCATGCCGCATGAGCAGGCCGCCCCGCGCCTCGAAGCTGATTCAAGGATCGCGTCGCAGGAGCACTCATGGGAAGGTTCCGCAGCGGCTCGTAGGTGCGCGATCAACGCCTATTTCATGGCCTGGCGATGAAGTGGAGGATCACGTTGTGGACGTGCTGGCTTTTCTGCTCGCCTCGGAATTCCACCTCGTACACGTGAGTGCCCACGTTGATCGCGATCGAGCCTGAAGAGAAGAAAGAGCCGGCCAGCGACTTGTTGCTGACCACGCTGACGCTGGTGATCTTCGAGTACGGGATACTCGTGATGGCGATCTTCTTACCTATGAAGGACTTGTCCTGGATGATCACCCGGCGATCGGTGAGACCCAGGAACCCGGTCCCCGCGCCGATCGCGTCGTAGACGGCGATGATCTGCTCGCCCTGCATGAGACCGCTCTGGATCTGCTGGAGCTGTTCCGACTTGTCGTACGGGACGGTCTGATTCACGTGTGCTCCTCATTCGCGGTCGATCCACCACTGATCAGCGTCGATTCTGATCGAACGAGCTCACAAAACGATCTCAGCGCACGAACGACTCAAGGACGTCCAGCCTCTGTGGGGCCCCAAAAACAGGGCCCCAAGGAAATCTGTGGCGGCGCCGACCGCGAGCGGATCACGGGTCCTGTGGCGGCGGGGAAGGCGGTTCCCTCGTCGGTTTCTCAGTCGCGGAGCGGTTTCGCGTAGCAGCGGCTGCGCTCCTCGAAACGGTAGTGACCGAACTTGGCGCACGGCTCGTACCCGTCGGAGGTGTAGAGCGCGATCGCCTCGGGCTGTTCGGTTCCGGTCTCCAGAACCATCCGAGTACGCCCCGCGGCACGGGCGTCGTCCTCCAGAGCGGCCAAGATGCGCCGCGCGAGGCCGCGGCGACGAGCCTCGTCGACCACGAACATCCGCTTCAGCTCGGCGTCGCCGTCCGAATAGCCCCACTCATCCGCCTCCTGGGCGCGCCAGCCGCCGGTGGCGAGCGGGGTGCCGTTCTCGTCGTACGCGATGAGGTACAGGCCGTTGGGCGGCTCGAACATGGCCCGGTCCAGCGGTGTCACGTCACCTTCGCTGTCATACCGCTCGGCGTACTCACGCTGCACCAGGTCGTTGAGCTTGACCGCGTCCGGATGGTCGAACGAAACACGGCGAAGTTCCATGTGAATACGTCTTTCTCTGCGACGGCGCCCTTCCGTGGCGACGGTCCCCTGCGCACATCCAGCCCGGCTCACGCGCGGCGGCCAGGGCGATCCGTCGTCGGCATGGCAATGTACCGGACTCGCCCACGGCCTTCGAGGCCACCATCCGGCACCGACCCGTTCTGGCGGTCGTACTGGAACGGCGCCTCACGGCCGGCGAATGGGCGAGGATGGACTCGGGGAGCTAGTTCACGGCGATGGTCATTTTCGGGTGCTTCACGTTTCCGGGGTTCTCGTGGCACCAGAAATGGAGCGGCACCCACGACTCGTCGTGGAATCTCATCTTGAACGCGGGGCCGTGCGGGGCCATGACCGCGTCCGTCTTGGTCTCCGTCACCGCGAAGTCCATCGCCCCGCCGTGGTGCAGCTCGCACTCGGTACCGGACACATTGAGGAACCACAGCACCGCGCCCTTTTTGAGCGAGTACACATCAGGCGCGAAGTCCTGCCGTTCACCCTGGATCTTGATGGTGCAGTCAGGAGACCAGGTCCGCGACATGCAGGGGTTCTCCGGAGGGGAGGGGCGCGGCGTGCGGGCCGGCGCGGTGGGCGTGGGGCTCGGGGTCGGACTCGGCGACATCTGTGCCTCCAACTCCTGGACGCGCGCTTCCAGTGCGGCGATCTCCCGCCGGCCGCGCTCCAGCTCGGCTCTCGAAGCGGTGGGCTCGGCGCTCTTCGTCATCGAGTACACGCTGACGAGCAGGGCGAGCACGGAGACGACGCCGCTCACGACCGTCCATAACGCCGCCGAGAAGTCTGCGAGGAAGATCCGCCGGAACAGCGCGCCACGCCCCCTCACGACACCACCCCCTCAGTAGGTCCTGACGTTGATCACCAGCAGACCCGGTGCGTCGCCGAACGCTTGTGAACCGGAGAAGCCGGAACCGCAGACCACGCCCTCGACCACCACCGGTGGAGCCATCTTCACCCGCCGCGCCGGCACGCCGAGGGTGGGGACCGTCAGCATCGGATAGCTCGGGAAGTCGATGACGTAGCTGTCGCCGGGCGGCAAAGGCGACTTCCCGTGCCCCCGCGCGGCCGGGTAGTCGTCGGGAAGCGGGAACAGACCGGCACTGACCACCGTCACCAGGCAACTCCTCGCGGACTTGTTCACGATCTTCAGCGAGCTGCCCGCGGTTAGCTCCACATGACCTGGCTCGAAGATCGGCAGGCCCGGGCCTCGCAGGGTGACCGACCGCACGATGGGGCCCTGCGGTCCTTCGGTGGCGGACGCGGAAGGCGAGGGGAAAGACACATGGGCGGCGGAGGGGTGCGGAGAGAGCGCGGGCGCCGGGGCGCCGCCGCCGAAGGCCTGCGTCACCGCCAGCGCGAGCGCGATGGCCCCGGCCATCCCCGCGACGACCACCGAGCCGTTGACCACCGGCTTCCGCTGGATCCACGATCTCACGGCCCCGGCCACGCTGGTGTGGATACTGCGCGTAGACGTGCCAGTCACCTCCGCCGCCTTCAGTGGTCGACACGCTCAGCGATATTCTGCGTCCCGATCGCCGCGGCCGCGCATACCTGTCCGGGGGCCGAACGGCCGCCCCTCCGGCTGGCGACCCCTGCGGCGGCGCACCGCCTAGGAACGCGGGACGCGCCGCTCGGGGCGGTCCTCGCGGACCGTCGTCACGCCGTCGAGGGACGCGAGCGCCCTGCTGCCTGAGCGGGATGGGAGCACCACGACGACACGGTCATGCGGCAGCTCCTGGACGAGCACCGCGCCGGGGACCTCGGCCAGCCGGGCGCGGAAATCTTCGACGGGCACCGATATGCCCACGATGTAGGCCGTCCTCACCCGCGCGGGCACCCGGCCGCCGGGCGCGCGGGCAAGGCGCTGCTCATCTGTGGAGGTAGTCGACGAGGGCGGCCTTCTCGGTCTCCAGCTCCTTGATGGCGCTCTTGACCACGTCCCCGATGCTGACGATGCCCGCCAGCCGGCCCTCGCTCAGCACGGGGAGGTGCCGGATGCGATGGTCGGTCATGGTCTTGCGGAGGTCGTCGACGTCGGCGTCGAGCTCGCACGTCCGTACGGCGGTGGTCATGATCGAGGACACCGGCTCGTCGAGCACGCTCCTGCCCCGCAGGTGCAGCTGCCGCACCACGTCCCGCTCGGACGCGATGCCGACGATGGTCATGCCGTCCTCCGACACGACGACGGCGCCGATGTTGTGGTCGGACAGAGCTGCCAGCAGCTCGGTGACCGTGGCCTGCGGCGCCACGGTGGCGACCGTGGTCCCCTTGTCTCGCAGGATCGCGCTGATGAGCATCGACACCACCTCGTCAACCTCGGAGAGGCCCGGCTAGGGTACCTGTGGCTTCCCCACCTGACGTCATCGTTAACCGCGTGTGGCGGTAAAGGACCCGTGTGATCCACGAGCACCAGGGTGGGCCGGTCAGTAGCATGTCACGTGCCACCTCTCTCCATGGGGATTTGCGATGACCGATCAGCTGAACACCGGCAGCCACGACCTGCCGATCTCCGACGCCCTCGCGGAGTTCATGACCCGCGACTGGGGCGACACCAGCCGTCCCGGCCTCGTTCCCGTGCCGCTGGCCGCCTACACCGCCAAGCGCCGCGCCGCGCTCGCGCAGCGGTTCCCCGGCGAGCGGCTGGTCATCCCCTCCGGGACGCTCAAGGCGCGCAGCAACGACGACGACTACCGCTTCCGCGCGCACAGCGCGTTCGCGTACCTCACCGGGAGCCAGGAGCCGGACGACGTGCTGGTCATCGCGCCCTCGGGCGCGGCCACGCTGTTCACCCGCCCCCGCTCCCAAAGATCCGCCGAGGGCGCCGCCGGGCAGGAGTTCTACCGCGACCGCAGGTACGGTGAGTTCTGGGTCGGCGCCCGCCCCACCCTGGACGAGGCGGAGGCCCTCTTCCAGATCGAGTGCGCGCCGATCGACCGCCTCCCCGAGGCGCTCACCGGCCCGGCGCGGGTCCTGCGTGGCGTGGACGCCTCGGTGGACTCGCGGGTGGCGCCGCACGACGGCGACGGCGAGCTCGCCTCGTTCCTGTCGGAGATGCGGCTGATCAAGGACGAGTGGGAGATCGCCGAGCTGCAGCACGCGGTGGACGCGACGGGACGCGGCTTCGAGGACGTCGTGCGGGCGCTGCCGCAGGCCCTCGCCCACTTCCGCGGTGAGCGGTACGTCGAGGGCGTCTTCGGGCTGAGGGCCCGGCTGGAGGGGAACGCGACCGGCTACGGCACGATCGCCGCGTCCGGCGCGCACGCCTGCGTGCTGCACTGGATCCGCAACGATGGCCGCCTGGACCGCGACGAGCTGCTGCTGCTCGACGCGGGCGTGGAGACCGACAACCTCTACACCGCCGACGTCACGCGCACCCTCCCGATGTCGGGCCGGTTCAGCCCGATCCAGCGGCAGGTCTACGAGCTGGTGTACGAGGCGCAGACGGCGGCCATGGCCGTCCTCAAGCCGGGTGCCAGGTTCCGCGACTTCCACCGGGCCGCGATGGGGGTCATCGCCGAGGGCCTTCGCGAGTGGGGCGTGCTGAAGTCCGTCGGCGACGACCTCCACCGCAGGTACACCCTGTGCAGCAGCGGCCACATGCTGGGCCTCGACGTGCACGACTGCGCCAAGGCGCGCGCGTCGGTCTACCTCGACGGCGTGCTTGAGGCCGGCCAGGTGCTGACCGTGGAGCCCGGCCTGTACCTCCAGCCGGACGACCTGACCCTCCCGCCGGAGTTCCGCGGCATCGGCGTGCGAATCGAGGACGACCTGCTCGTCACCGAGGACGGCGCCCGGCTCATGTCCTCCGGCCTGCCCCGCCACCCCGACGAGATCGAGACCTGGATGGGCACGCTCCTGAGCTGACGCCCGGCCTGCGGTACGGCCCCGCGGGGGACTCCCAGCCCTCGATACCGCGTCGGCGGCTCGGGCGACGTGCTCATTTGATGGAATGCGTCTTCTTGTAGGCGGCGACGAGATCTTCAGTGGTCTTCTGGGGATTGGCCGGCGGTGCCGTTGTCGCGGCCGCGGTCGCCGATCACCCGTCCGAGCTGCGCCGGATCGGTGCCCGGCGGGTCCCTCAGCGGGTCGATCTCACCCGGGGACCCGCCGCGGTCCTCCGGTGAGGGGTCCGTGCGCCCCTCGCCCCCGGGGCCCCCCGGATCCGGGGGGCCGCCGGACGTGGCGTCGCCCGAGCGCGCCCGCCGGGCCGCGTGGCCGGGAGTGGGGTCGAGGAACACGTGGGTGATCTCAGGGAAGCGCTCGGTGAGGCGATGCTCGATCTGGTCCGCCGCCTCCTCCAGCCGGTCGCCCGTGCACTCGTCCACGAAGTCGATCTTCGCGGCCACCATCACCTCGTTCGGCCCGAGCATCATGGTCAGCAGCTCCACGACGTCGCTGACCTCCTCCTGCGAGATCAGCTCCTTGAGGATCTCGCGCTGCAGCGCGGGCGGGGCCGCCTGGCCGATCAGCAGGGAGGCGTTGGCCCTGATCAGGTGCATGGCCACGCCGAGCAGCAGCAGGCCGATCACCACGGAGGCCAGGCCGTCCCACACGGGCGAGCCGGTGAGCTGGAAGCCGAGCAGGCCGAGCGCCGCGACGACGATTCCGATCAGGGCCGCCGCGTCCTCGAAGACCACCGCCTTGACCGCGGTGTCGGAGGTGTGCGCGACGTACCGCTGGGGGCTCACGCTCCAGCGCCTGGCCGCGCCGCGTACCTGATGCACGGCCCTGAGGAACGAGATGCCCTCCAGGACGAAGGAGACCGCGAGGACGAGGTAGGAGATGAGGAGGTCTCCCAGCTCCTCCCCCCGCCAGATGGTCTGCACCCCGTGAGTGATCGAGAACCCGGCCCCGATCACCAGCGTCGCGCCCGCCGCCATGAGCGCCCAGAAGAACCCCGCCTTGCCGTAGCCGAAGGGGTGCCGGCGGTCGGCGGGATGCTCGCCTCGCCGTACCGCGATCAGCAGGAGGATCTCGGTCACCGTGTCGGCGGCGGAGTGCGCCGCCTCGGACAGCATGGCCGAGGAACCGCTGAGGAGCCCGGCCACCAGCTTCGCCACCGCGATCGCGAGGTTGACCACGGCCGCCACCAGTACGGTCAGGAAGCTCTCGCTGCCTTCGGATGACTCCGCCTTGTCGCTCATCTCGCCGGTCCTTCCCCTGTCCGGCGCTTCCTATCGGTTGTGGAGGGGAAAGTTTGATCCCTGGACAGATCGCAGTAATCACCGTATTCGGCCGGGCTCACGCGCGTCGTTCGCGGCTGGGGGAGATAGATTCAGCTCCATGAGCACGGCGGAATCCGAAGACCTCGACCCCAACTGGCTGAGCGGCGGCGAGCAACGAGCCTGGCGTGCCCACCTGTCCGCGCACAAGCTTCTCGAACACCGGCTCGACCGTGAGCTCCAGGAGTTCGGGCTGTCGGTGAACGACTACGAGATCCTCGTCAACCTCTCCGAGAACTCCGGCCACCGGATGCGCATGAGCGACCTGGCCGAGGCGACGATCCAGTCCAGAAGCCGTCTGTCCCACCAGATCGCTCGGATGGAGGCCGCTTCCCTGGTACGCCGCGAGAGCTGCCCGGACGATCGGCGGGGCACGTTCGCAGTGCTGACCGAGCACGGCTGGGACACCATCCAGCGGATCGCGCCCATGCACGTCGCCAACGTGCGCTACCACTTCATCGACCGCCTCGCCCCCGAGCTGATCGAGGCCCTTGAATCCGCCTACGCCCCCGTCGTGTCGCACCTGCTGCGGCTGCGGGCCGAGGAGCGCGCCTAGCGTCCGTCCCCGCCGGTGGCTCCGGCGGGGGCGGGCGGCCGGGCTCACACCACGGCGCCCGATCCATAGCGGCGCGGGGGCGCGCGCCGCGCGGCGGGCCGGGGAGGGGGCCGGGGGCTGAACCTCTCCAGCTCGATCGCG